>NZ_FBXK01000001.1:40000-157500 GCF_900013425.1 Sphingobium sp. Z007 | reverse complement strand
TTCGTTCTGAGCCAGGATCAAACTCTCAAGTTTGATGTCCGATACATACCAGCCGGAATAAGGCCAATATATACCGCTCATTTCCAGGAGCCATTCCTGCACAATATATTCTAGTGGAATATACTGAGACATATAGACAACCCACCAAGCCTAAGCCCGGCAAGCTCCAATAAGGAACGGCCTAATTTAACCGATCCATCCACGCCTGAAAGCCGTGAATAACCGGAGCCGCCGCCCACATGTCCCTTCATCTATCCAACAATGTCAAAGAACCATACCGACACCAGAAGCGGACAACTTCGCCTCCCCGATCCTTGCGTCTCGGAGGACTAGTGCCCGTCTATGTCGGCAACCAAACAGTCCAGCGCCACAAAGCCGCCGTCCCGTCCGGTGAACAGCCCTCTAAGTGGCGCTCGCGAGTCGGTCAACACAAAAAATCCCCACGCGTCAAATTTGTGACGCAGCTAAAACAAGGTCTTCCAAACCAAAGGCGGAAACCAAGCCACGTTTCAGCGCTCCTCAACATCCTCACATGCAAGAGGGCTTGGAAGGCATCTCCCTCTCCATCAACCCCGAACCGCCCGTTGAAAGCACGAGAATCGCCCGATTCAGGCCAATGGCTCTCCCGCCCAGCATTCGGTGTCGACCTGGGCCTGCGCCTCACGTGGATAGCGCGGGCCGGACGGTGCGGTGAGAGGGAACAGAGCCTCGACCGCCGCGATCAGATCATCCGGCCAGACACGCGCCAAGGTCGCCAGATCCTCGTCGAGATGGGCGATGCTGGTCGTGCCGGGAATCGGCACGACATGGTCGCCCTTGGCCAGCAGCCAGGCCAGGCACAGTTGCGCCGCCGTGCAGTCGGCCTGATCGGCCAACGCCTTCAACCCCTCCACCAATGCCAGGTTCGCCGCCAAATGGGGCGCCTGGAAGCGAGGCATCGAAGCGCGAATGTCGCCCTGCGGCAGAGCTGCTGCGTTTGGGTTACCCGCCAGCAGCCCGCGCCCGACCGGGGAGAAGGCGACGAAGCCCGTACCCAATTGCGCGCAGGCGTCCAGCACCGCCACCTCGGCGTTGCGGGTCCAGAGCGAATATTCGGTCTGCATCGCCGCGATCGGATGCACGGCGTGGGCGCGGCGCAGCGTCGCCGCCGACATTTCCGACAGGCCGATCGCGCCGATCTTGCCAGCCTCCTTGGCCCGTACCAGCGCGCCGACCGAGTCCTCGATCGGCACCTTGGGATCGAGCCGGTGGAGATAATAGAGATCAATATGATCGACCTTGAGCCGCCGCAGCGAATCCTCCAGCACCTTGCCGATCGCCGCGGGCGATCCATCCAGCCCCCGCTTGCCGTCAATCTCCCCCAGCACGCATTTACTGGCCAGGGTGAAGTCCCCCCGCCGGTCCATCAGCGTACGGCCCAGCAATTCCTCATTCGCGCCGAAGCCATAGAGCGCCGCGGTGTCGAAAAACGTCACGCCGACATCGAGCGCATGGCGCAGCAGCCGTTCCGCGTCCACCGCGTCGGGGCGCGGCAGATAGGCGTGGGACAGGTTCATGCAGCCAAGGCCGATAGCCGACACGGTGAACGGGCCGATGGTACGCGTAGGGAGGCTGGGCATAGCTACAGGGGTAATCCTACATAATTTTCCGCGATCGTCGTCTGCGCCGCGACCGAAGAAGCGATATAGTCCAAGTCGGCGACCTGCATCCGGCGATCGAACGCATCGCTGTCGGGGAAGCGGTGCATCAATGTCGTCAATTGCCATGAAAAGCGTTCGGATTTCCAGACGCGGGCCAGCGCCTTGTCCGAATAGCCGGCCACCGCGTCGCTGTCATGTCTCTTGAAGTAAGCGATCAACGACTGCGACAGGTAATGCACGTCCGACATCGCCAGGTTCAGGCCCTTTGCGCCGGTCGGCGGCACGATATGCGCACTATCGCCCGCCAGCATCAACCGGCCATGGCGCATCGGTTCGAATACGAAGGAGCGCAGCGGCGCGATCGACTTTTCCAGCGCCGGACCACGCGTCATATGCGCGGCCGCCTCCGGCCCCAGCCGGATCGCCAGTTCGTCCCACAGCCGGTCGTCGGACCAGTCCTCGATCTTCTCGTCCAGCGCCACCTGCACATAATAGCGGCTGCGCGTTTCCGACCGCATCGATGCGAGCGCGAAGCCGCGTTCGTGATTGGCGTAGATCAGTTCGTGGTTGCACGGCGGTACGTCCGCCAGGATACCCAGCCAGCCGAAGGGATAGACCTTCTCATAATGGCGCGCGACCGACGCCGGAATCGCCTTGCGCGAGGGACCGTGGAAGCCGTCGCAACCGCACAGGAACTGGGTATCGATCCGGTGGGTCGCGCCATCCTTGCTGTAGGTGATATAGGGCGCGTCGCTGTCGACATCGTGCAGCGCCACGTCGGCGGCGTCATAGATCACCTCCAGCCCGCGTTCGGGCGCTGCCTCCATCAGGTCGCGGGTCACTTCGGTCTGGCCATAGACCATCACCTGCCTGCCGGTCAGCGCCGCGATGTCGATGCGGATCAGCCGCTCGCCATCGGCCAGATGAAAGCCGTCATGCGGCAGGCCTTCGGCATGCATCCGCGCGCCCAGCCCCAATTGGTCCATCAGGTCGGTGGTCGTCCGCTCCAGCACGCCGGCGCGGATGCGGCCCAGAACATAGTCGGGCGACGCGCGTTCCACGACCACCGCCTCAATCCCCTCGGCGCGCAACAAATGCCCCAGCATCAGCCCGGCGGGCCCGGCGCCTATGATCGCGACCTGCGTCTTCATGATGATCCTCTCCATGTCCCATGCAGCATTTGAGGGGCATCATGCCGCGCGGCGCAGCGCGCGCCCATGGCCAACCCAGCGCCTTATTTGGACGATTCAACCGACCTTGTGCCGGCAGATCACGACTTCACGGCCAACAGGCTCCGGCAGCGATGGACTATCCGCCGCAGATCAGGCCGCAGGCAGCGTCACCACGCTGTCGGGCGCATCGCGCAGCCGCAGATAGAGTTTGCCGTCCTGTGGCGCCGGCGCCTTCAACGCAGACCCGGTATAGCCATGCGCTACCTGCGCCGCCTGGTCGAGCGTCGGCGTCGCGCCCACCGCATCGATCAGGAACAGGTCGCGCCCTGTGATCGTGCAGCCCTCCGCCATCGCTGCACAGGCCACCGCCTCAATCTGCGGCAACCGCGCCAGCGTCACTAGCGGTTGCCAGTCGCTCGCCTCGCCATCGCGCAGCAGACGAAAGCGCAGCGGCCCGAACAAAGCGGGAGCCATCCTTTTGGGGTCCAGCGTGGCGACCATCACCTGGGCGCTTTCCAGCCGCAGGCCGTTGGCGGCGATCAATCGGATCGGCGCGCCATCGCCAACCGGCGCGACCTCGATCGCGTCGCTGGCGTTCAGCGTCGTGCCCTGGCCCGCCTGGACCGAAAAGACCAGCTGGCCATTGTCCGGCAGCAGATTATCGCCGACAAGCACCAGCGCCCTGCCGTTCGCAGGCGGCGCGCCCGGCCTGATATCCTTGCTCAGCAGGCTGAGCTGCGGCCGCGCCCCCGCCACCGTCAGGTTCAGGCTCACGCTCCGCCCGTCGTGCAGCTTGACCCGCGCCGTCGCCCCGCTGCCGGCATCGGGCGCCACCGCATCGCCCTGCGCCACCAGCCGCAGCCGGTCCACCGCCCCATCGCGGGTCAGCCGGTCCGGCCGCAGCAGCAGGCCGTTCACATCCACGCTATCCACCTGGTCCAGCCGTTGCCCGGACAGCACAGCCGCCTTGTCCCCAGCGTGAAGCAACAGCCCGTCCAGCCGGCTCGCCTGGGCATAGCTGCGCAGCGCAATCGCGCTTGGCTGGGCGACGCCCTGATATTTGACCTCGATGCTGAGCGCACCGGGCTTGCGATCGGCCAGCGGCACGGTCAGCGCCAGCGCGTCGCGCCCCTGCACCTTCCAGTCCACCGCCTGAGGCGCGCCATCACCCTGCCGCAACATCACGCTTTCCACACACGCGGGCGCGCCACCCTTCAACACCAGACCATTGTCGCGCCCGACGACCAGGGCAGCGCTATCGCCCTCAACCGTCCATCCGCCCGCATCGGGCATCTGCACCATGAAGTCCGGCCCCTCGAACCGATCAAAACCCCAGCGGCCATACAGATGCCCCTGCACCGTGCCCTTGAACGCCGGGGGCACATCGCCGCCGGTCAGCACATAGCCGCCCCGGTCGGCGCGCGCCTCCAGCGGCAGGTCGATCGTCTCGCCCGACGCGGTCTTCAGCGCCAGCTTCACATCGCGCGCATAGGGGGTGGAGAAGATAAGCGGCGCCCCCTCTACCGGCAGCACCGTGCCCGCGCGCGCCACGCAGATGGGCGCGTCGCCGGCCCGGCGCAGACGCGGGGGACTGTCCGTCTCGATCGAAGGCATAGCGACCACCATCACCGACTTGGGCTTCTGGAAGGACGGCGCGGCGTTCAACAACAGCGACATGCCGTCGGGCTTGCGCACGCTGAGCGTGGGCAGATAATTGAACTGGGGGCTGCTGAACGCGCCGAATATCCTGGCGATATCGCGCACCACGCCGATATATGGACTGTAGAAACCATAGCCCGCCTCGCGCGTCGCCGCCAGTTGCAGCGCCAGGTCGGTGGGCGCGCCGGTCAGCGTCTCGGCAATCGAACTGCTATGCACGTCGGACAGCACCAGCGTATCGCGATTGTCGAGCAGGCAGGCCGCCTGCATCTCGACCACCTTGGACAGGCACTCCTCGTTCAGCTTCATCGCCAGGCTGCGCGCCAGCGTCGGCGCGACGGTGCGCAGATATTCGGGATGGCTGTTTTCCTGCGCCTTGATCGCGGCCATGAACGCGTCCAGCCGCGACCGGTCGAGCGAGGCCTGATTGAGATCCTGCGTCGCGCGCACGAACTCGCCCGGCTTGCCGCGCACCGCATCCGACAGCACGCCTTCCGCGCCGCCAGTGTCCGGCACCAGGAACAACACCATCTGGCGCGCGCCCTTGGGCACGGTCAGCACCAGCGCCTTGTCCTTGTCCTTCTTCTTCCAGGTCTCGGCGAACCGGACCCAATCCTTGGGCGGCGGATTGGTCGCGCCGCGCAGGAAGGCGGACACCAGGATGAAGCGCGCGCCCTGGTCGGCGGGCAGGTCCGCCTCGATCGAGAGCCGGTCGCCTTCGGAGAGGCTTGGCACCTGCGCGATCGGCAGGCTCTGGTCGCCGCGCATCACCAATATGTCCAGCGCCGGGCCGGGCAATTCGAACGGTGCGGGTTCCGCTGCAACCAACGCAGCGGGCGTCAGCATGGCCAACGTCAGCCCGCCCAGCGCGCAGCGGGCGGTCCGCATCATCCTGTCGATCGGCAAGGGCTTCATATGTAATCCGGCATCCAGTTTCACGGCCCCCCAAGCGCCTTTCCCATATGGTCAGGCAGAAGCCAAGCGGAAGGATGACGTTGCCCGCCCCTGCCCGCTCCAGCGACGCGGCATGGCCTTCCCTGGAATCGGCCTGTCTTGGGGCAATATCGCTAGCCATATTGGCCATCACGCCGTCATCCTCTATGCCCGTGGCAAGACGTAGCCGCGTCGGCGGATAGGGAGAGACGATGACCAGCGACATGCACCGCCGCGGCCTGCTCAAGGCCATGCCAAGCCTCGCTCTTGCCGGTGCCGCCGCCCCGCTCGCCGCGGCGCCAGGCGGCGCGCTCGCCACCCCGCCGCTCAGCCTCGCCATGCGCCTGCGCGTCCTGATCGGCGCGCCGCAGGAACTGGGCATGGTCGATGGCGTGCGCAAACGGGTCATCCCCATCACCGGCGGAAGCGTCGATGGCCCCCGCCTCACCGGCAACGTCCTGCCCGGCGGCGCGGACTGGCAATCGATCCGGGCTGACGGCACCGCCGATATCCTCGCCCGCTATTCGCTGCAAACGGATGACGGCGCGATCATCTCCGTCGTCAATCCGGGCTATCGCCATGGTCCCGCGCCGGTGCTGGCGCGGATCGCGGCGGGCGAGGTGGTGGACCCCGCTCTCTATTATTTCCGCACCACCCCGCGTTTCGAGGTGGCGGGCGATGGCCCGCACGCCTGGCTTGGCCGCACCATATTCCTGTGCACCGCCGCCCGGTTCAAGGACCATGTCGCACTGGACATTTTCGCGGTCGGCTGACACTGACAAGGAATAAGATAGAGGGGCAGGATCGCCAATGACCGACATCAGGCATAGGCTGGACGAAGCCCCCATGGGCCGGCTCCAGATCGCGGCGATCATCCTGTGCATCCTCCTGAACGCGCTTGACGGGTTTGACGTGCTGGCGATCAGCTTCGCCTCGCCCGGCATCGCCAAGGAATGGAGCATCGATCGCGCCGCGCTCGGCCTCGTCCTGTCGATGGAATTGATCGGCATGGCGGTGGGATCGGTGCTGCTCGGCAACCTGGCCGACCGCATCGGCCGCCGTCCGACCATCCTGGGCTGCCTCATCATCATGGCGGGGGGCATGGCGGGCGCGACCCAGGCGTGGGACGTGGTGTCGCTCTCGCTCATCCGGCTGCTCACGGGCCTTGGCATTGGCGGGATGCTCGCCTGCACCAACGCGATGGTCGCCGAACTGTCCAACGCGCGCGCCCGCAGCCTGGCCGTGGTGATCATGGCGGCGGGCTATCCGGTCGGCGCGATCCTGGGCGGGTCGGTTGCCTCTCAGTTGTTGGTCGCGGGCGACTGGCGCGACATCTTCCTGTTCGGCGGCATCGTCACCGCCCTCTTCCTGCCCGTCTCGCTCTGGCTGCTACCCGAATCGATCGGATTCCTGTTGCAAAAGCGGCCGCACGGCGCGCTGGTGCGGATCAACCGCCTGCTCGCTCGCATGGGCCACGCCCCGGCCGACGCCCTCCCCGCGCCCGATCCCACCGCGACCAAGCCGTCCTTCGCATCGCTATTCGCCCCCGGCCTCGCGCGCACCACCATCCTGCTGACGCTCGCCTATTTCTGCCACATCATGACCTTCTACTTCATCCTGAAATGGGTGCCCAAGATCGTCGTGGACATGGGATTTGCGCCCTCGGCGGCGGGCGGCGTGCTCGTCTGGGCCAATGTCGGCGGCCTCATCGGCGCGCTGCTGCTGGGCGCGCTCAGCTGGCGGCTGCCGCTGCGCGCCCTCATCATGGCGGCGATGCTCGCTTCGACCATCATGGTCACGCTATTTGGCCAGGGGCAGACCACGCTTGGCGGCCTCAGCCTGATCGCCGCCTGCGCCGGCTTCTTCACCAATGGCGCAGTGGTCGGCCTCTATGCGTTGGTGGCCCTATCCTTCCCGACCGCGGTGCGCGCCGGGGGGACCGGCATCGTCATCGGCATCGGGCGCGGCGGCGCGGCGCTGGGGCCGATCCTCGCGGGCTTCCTCTTCACCCTCGATTTCGGCCTCCCCGCTGTGGCGCTGGTCATGGCGCTCGGTTCGCTGGTCGGCGCGGCCCTGCTCGCGATGTTGCGCCCGCGCTAGGGCAACGCCGCGGCGCGCTGGCCGAGCGAGATCGCGCCTAACGGACCGGCATCAGCGCCCAGACCGGGCGCGACGATCAGCTGCTCCAGCGCGCCATAGTCCAGATCCGCGATATAACGGTTCAGCAAATCGGCCGATTGCCGGGCGATCAGCGGCAACAGCATGGGCCGGGCCTGGATCACGCCGCCGCCCAGCACCAGCCGCTGGGGCGACAGGGCCAGGATCAGCATCGTCGTCCATTCGGCAAGGTCCGCGGCGACGGTCTGCCAGAGCGGATCGTCGTCCGTCATGTCGGCCGCAGCGATCGGCGACCGGGCGGCGAGCGCCGGACCGCCCACCAGCCCTTCCAGGCAATCGCCATGGCTGGGGCACACGCCCGCGAACATGTCCCCTGGCTGGCGGCGCACCCGCATATGGCCGGCTTCTGGATGCAGATGCCCATGCACCGCCTGTCCGTTCACAACCAGGCCCAAGCCAACCCCGGTGCCGATTGTCGCATAGGCATGGACCGCGCACCCCTGCGCCGCGCCCCACATCCCCTCCGCCAGCGCAGCGCCCGCGACATCGGTGTCGATGGCGATCGGCATGGCAAAGCGGCTGGCGAAATGCCCGTAAATGTCGACCCCCGCCCAGCCGGGCTTGGGCGTGTTGCCCATATGGCCGAAATGGGACGCGTGCGGGTTCAGGTGCAGCGGCCCGAAACTGGCGACGCCGATCGCGGCCAAGCAGGTTTCCCGCTCCCACAGGGCGATCGTATCGGATATGAGCGTCAGCGTATCGGCGGTCCCGGTGGGCCAGCGTTGCTGGCGCAGGATGGTGCGCCCCTGCGCCAGCGTGGCGATGCATTTGGTGCCGCCCAGTTCGACACCGACGATCATCGGTTCGGCCATGCTCATGCCAGCCATGCCTTGTCCCCCTCTATCCCCAACCGCAGGTCGGGCGCGGGGGCGCCGCCGAAATGGCGACGCGCCTCCGTCGCATCGCGGGGGACATGCGACAGCTCCGTCATATCGGCGAAGCTCTGGACCGTCAGATCAGGCAGCACGAACCAGCTATAGGCCTGAAAAGGCGCCTCCGGGGGGTTAGCGAAGACAAGCCCGGTGCCGTTGATCGGCCGCCATGGCCCTGCCAGACGCTCAGACGTCATGCCATACAGGCCATTGGGACCGGTCGGTCCGTCATCGGCGAACACTTTTCCCTGGGTGGACCAGAAGAGATAATAACGGCCGTCATGAACAATGACGTGCGGTCGTTCCAGTTCGTTGTTCAGGCCATCGGCGGCGATCAGCGGCGGCAGGCGTTGCCATCGGCCATCCGGCATGCGCCGCGCCATGCCGACCGCGCCGTTCCAGAAGGATGTCGATTGCGCCAGCGACGCCGCGAAGAAGACATAGGCCGCCCCATCCGCAGGATCGCGGAAGAAGGCGGGATCGCGAAACGCCTTGATCGTGCCGATCGCCCCGCCGCCCTCCATATCGCGCACATAATCGATGCCATCGGGCACCAGCATTTCCACCGGCGTCGACCAGGGCGACAGGGTGATTGCGTCGCCATCAACCGACAATGCGGCCCGCGTTTCGAACAGGCGCTGGCTGAAGCTGAGCACGTCTTCGCCGCGTGTGCCCGCGACGGTATAATAGAGGGTGATATGGCCATGGTCGGGCGACAGGATCGCAGAACCCGACCATTCACGACTGCCCGGCGAAAAGCCATCATCGAACAACAGGCCAAGATCACGCCATTTGTCCCCTACCCGGTGCATCAGGCGCAGCCGGGCCATGCCATGGCGGGCGTCGGGGTCCAGCAGCGCGGGAGCCGACAGCAAAATGAACAGGGTGCCGCCTGCGATCACCGCCTGCGATCCGTCCTCCGCCTGCACCGGCCAATAATCCCACAGGTCGACGCCCGCTATCAAAGGCTGTGGTTTGGAAAATAGCGGCGCGCAGGCCATGGTCGCACGGTCGATCGTGGCGACGTGGGCAGCGGTCCAGTGGCTTGTCATCATCGGGCATCCGTGGGGAGGGAGTTAGGCCATGATCTTCGCCGGTGCGTGCAGACACCGGCGAAGATCATGATTTCCACGGGCGTGAAACGCCCCGGAAAGTCGGGGATCAGAAGTCGACCCGCACCGAGGCGGAGACGGTGCGACCATTGATCGAGCGCGCGCGGACGATGCCGTTGGCGGGGATGGCGGCATCCTCCGCTTCGGTGAAGCCCTTGACGTCGAACAGGTTGTTGGCGTTGAGCGAGAGTTGGACACGATCCATCGGCTTGACCGTCAGGAAGGCGTTGACCTGCGTATAGCCGGGCAGTTTCAACTGGTTGCTGTCCTGCGCATAGCTGCTGGAGGTGCCGATGACATTGGCGCCCACAGTGAACACGCCCGCATCATATTGCGGCGTGACCTGATAGAGGAATTTGGCCTGACGACGCGGGCGATTGCGCACGACTGCCGGGTTAAGCACGTCGCTGGCGATCTTGGCATCGGTATAGGTGCCGCCCGCCGTGATGCTGAACCGGCCGGTGCGGTATCCGCCCTCCAGTTCCAGGCCAGAGGCGCGATAGTTGCGGTTGAAGAAGGTCTGGGTCGTCGCCTCGAAATTCTGTTCCTCGGTCCTGGCGTGGAAAGCGGTGGCGTTGAGCGTCAGCCCACCATTGCGATATTTGACGCCGCCTTCCAGTTGCTTGACGAAATCGACCGCCGCGCCGCTGTCGGTCAGATTGCCGGTGGTGGTGCTGACGGCCGGGCCGAACAGCAGTCGATCGGCATTGGCGCGTGCGCCCCGGCTGTAGCGGGCAAACAGCGCGATATCGTCGGCCAGGCGATAGTTGGCGCCGAAAGAATAGGACAGATATTCATAGCTATAGTCGACCGGCGCCGTCAGCGTCGGGACGACCGCGACATTGGTTTCGGGGATGGAGATCACCCCGTCGCCATTCATGTCGCGGCTGATGACGCCGACACGCCCGCCGCCCAGGTCCGACCCTGCGATCCTGCCCTTGGCGCTGCCAAAATCATAGCGCAGGCTGCCGTCCAGCGTCAGCGCCCCGGTCGCCAGGCTCAGGGACGCGAAGGGCGCGTTGGTGTTGTAATCGACATCGTAGCTGCGGCGGCAGCAATTGCCGAAGAAGGTCGCGCCATAGCCAAAGGTGCCATTTTGCGTGAGCGCCTGACCCGCCGCGTTGGTGAGGTTGACGAGCGCCGCATTGCCGCCGCCGGTTACTTCCAACAGGTGCGATGTCCACAGCCAGTCGGTGGCGATCGTCTGGCGCGACTTGTAGAAGCCGGCGGTCGCGGTCAGCTTGCCCAGGCCAGTATCGAAATCCCGGCTGACGCGCAGGTCGTTGGTGATGTTGTTCAGGCCGTTGATCTTCACGTCGAACAGCACGATCTGCGCCAGATAGTTGCTGCCGTTAAATGCCTGGCCTGCCTTTGGGCCATTGGCGTAGGTCAGCGTCGATCCCGCGCCGCCCAGTGCGGTCGCGATCGCCGATCCGCTGTCCACCGCTGAGGGGAAGGGCGATGTGAAGCCGCCCGACACGTCCGAATAGCGGAAGCGTTCGGTGACGTTCCAGCCATCGCCCAGTTCGAATTGCGATTCCAGGCCGACGGCGTAAACGACGGGATGCTGGCCATCGCGAATGTCGCGCGTCACCGCGTTGTTGCTGCCATCCAGCGTCACATTGTCGCGGAAATAGCGCGAATGGAGCGTGTCGCCATTGATGCTGAAACCGGGCAGATCCTGATATTTGGGATTGCTGTTGCTGCCCGTCACCAGCACGGGATTGGGCAGGTAGCCGATGGCGCGGTCATTGAGATATTTGCCGTAGAGGCGGATATAGCCGCCGGCAAATTCCTTGGTAATGTTCGCCTTGATCTGCCCGCCCTTGTTGGCGTCGTAGCCCGCCTTGCGCGGCCCTTCGCCCTGGCGGTAGAAACCGCCGACATGGTAGCGCAGCGTGTCGCTGATGCGGCCGCCATAGTCGAAGTCGAGCCGATATTCCTCATAGTCGATGCCCGCCGTCGCCTGGATCGCGCCGCCTTCCTGCTCGCCGGTCTTGGAGATCATGTTGATGACGCCGCCCGGCGCATTGGAGGCGAAGGTGGAGGCCGATCCGCCGCGCACCGATTCGACCCGGCCGATGTTGAAGTCGGACCGCAGGAAGATGTCGGCATTGCCAAAGGTGATGTCGCCAAATTCCAGCACGGGCAGGCCGTCCTCCTGCAACTGCAGGAACTTCGCGCCGCCTGACGCGACCGGCAGCCCGCGGACCGAGATATTGGCATTGCCTTCGCCGCCCGACGATTCGGAGCGGATGCCGGGGAGATTGCGGAAGATTTCGGCGACCGAACGCGGCGCTGCCTTGGCAATGTCGTCGCTGCTGAGCGAGCTGACGGTGACGCTGCTGTTGAGCCGGTTCTGGCCGCGGGCGACCGCGGTGACGACGATTTCATCGTCGGGGGCGGTGGGGGCGGCGTCTGCCGCCGACTGGGGCGCGGCGGCGGGCTGCTGCTGTGCCTGGGCGGGGGTCGCCGCGATCAGGGTCGCCGACGTCAGCAGAAATGTCTGAAACTGCCTCTTCATTGTCTCTCTCCCACGCCGATTCGTTTCGGCTTGGAATTGTGATGATCCTTTTCGCAAACGATTGCAAGAGACCTATAGCACAGATTGCAATCGTTTGCGAACATCGATACTGACAAATCCGTCAAGGTCGGCAACAGTCCGCCAGGCAGGAGAGGCAAAGATCATGAGCGAGCCAATACCCCGTAAGCCGCACCTCTCGCTGGGGCGGATCGTGCAGATGAACCTGGGTTTCCTGGGGCTTCAGTTCAGCTTCGGTTTGCAGCAAAGCAATATGGGGCCGATCTATTCCTATCTGGGCGCGGACGAGGCATCCTTGCCGCTGCTGTGGCTGGCCGGGCCGATGACGGGCCTCCTGATCCAGCCGATCATTGGCGCGATGAGCGACCGCACCGTCACCCGCCTTGGCCGGCGCACCCCCTATTTCCTGATCGGCGCGGTGCTGTGCAGCCTGTGCCTGTTCGCCATGCCCTATAGCCGGGCGCTGTGGGTCGCGGCCAGCCTGCTCTGGGTGCTCGATGCCGCCAATAATGTGACGATGGAACCCTATCGCGCCTATGTCAGCGACCGGCTGGACTCGGCGCAAAGGCCGCTTGGTTTCCTGACGCAGAGCGCCTTTACGGGCCTCGCCCAGACGCTGTCCTATTTGGCGCCGTCCCTGCTGGTGTGGGGCGGGCTGAACGCCGATGCGATCGATCCGTCGGGCATTCCGGTCATCACGCGAATCGCCTTCATCGTCGGCGCCGTGCTGTCGCTATCGACCATTCTCTGGTCGGTGCTGCGCGTGCCCGAACTGCCGCTGAGCGCGCAGGAGATCGCGGCGATGCGGGCCGAGCCGCTGTCCGCCCGCACCACGTTGCGCGACCTCAAGCAGGCGATCGTTGAAATGCCTGTGCCGATGCGTCAGCTCGCCATCGCCATGCTGTTCCAATGGTATGCCATGTTCTGCTATTGGCAGTTCGTCGCCTTCGCCATCGCGCGATCGCTCTACGACACGGCGGACGCCAGCAGCGCGGGCTTTCGCCAGGCGGTGCTAGTGAATGGCCAGATCGGCGGCTTCTATAATTTCATCGCCTTCGTCGCGGCCTTCGCCATGGTGCCGATCGCCCGCAAGATCGGCGCGCGCCCGGTCCATGCCGTCAGCGTGGCGGCGGCGGGCATCGCCATGCTCGCCATGCCCTGGTGTTCGACCCAAGCGATGCTGTTCGTGCCGATGATCGGCATCGGCCTTGGCTGGGCCAGCATGATGGGCAACCCCTATATCATCCTGGCCGACAGCATCCCGCCCGCCCGCACCGGCATCTATATGGGCATCTTCAATATGTTCATCGTCATCCCGATGATGATCGAAAGCCTGACCATGCCGTTGATCTATCGCCCGCTGCTGGGCGGCGATCCGCGCCATGTGCTGATGCTGGCGGGAATATTGATGCTGTTGGCGGCGGTGGCGACGCTGGCCATTCGGGAGCGTCCCGAACGCGCGGCCTGAGCGTCAGGCGGACGCGCGCCGCACCAACTGCGGCGCCATGCAGGCCGGTGCGGCGGGCGTTCCGGCCAGCCGGTCGAACAGCAACTCCACCATCAGCCCTGCGCCGCGCGCGACATCCTGCCTTATGGTCGTGAGCGGCGGGGTGGTCTGCGACGCGACCATGACATCGTCATAGCCGATCACCGCCACGTCGCCGGGCACGCGCAGCCCGGCATCGCCCAGCGCCCGCAGCGCGCTCATGGCGATCACGTCGGACGCCGCGACGATCCCGTCGATCGGCGGATGATCGGCCAGCAAGGCGCGGATCGCGTTATAGGATGCCTGCGTCGTCAGATGCGCGGGCAGCAGCAGGCCGTCGCCCAGCCCTGCCTGCGCTAAGGCCGCGCGAAAGCCGGCATGGCGGGCGGCAAATTCGGGTATGTCGGGATTGCCGAAAAAGGCCAGATGGCGGCGCCCCTGGGCCAGCAGATGCTCGGCCGCGATCCGCCCGCCCGCGACATTGTCCGACCCCACGGTCAGTTGGCCATAGCCGTCGACCGCCGCGCCCCAGACGACCAGGGGCGCATAGCGCGCGGCCACGCGTTCGATCGCGTCGATCTGGTCCGACTGGCCGATCAGCAGCACGCCATCCACCCGCCCGCCATCGACGATCCGGTCCAGCCACTGGCCATCGGCGGGAATGACGCGCGAGAGCAGCAGGTCATAGCCGCGATCGGCCAGCGCGTCGGCCAGCGGGCCGATCAGGCTCATGAAGAAGGGATCGGACAGATGCTGCTGCCTTTCATGGCCCAGCGGCAGCACGACGCCGATCGCACCGGTGCGGCCCAGCCGCAGGTTGCGGGCGGCGCGGTTGATCTGAAACCCGTGTTCGCGCGCCAGGGCCGCGATCCGTTCGCGGGTGGCGCGCGCAATCATGGGATTGCCCGACAGCGATCGCGACACGGTGGACACCGATACGCCCGCAATTCGGGCCAGCGTGACGAGACTGGAGGCATGGGTTGGTTTCATGAGCCGGGCGCGACGTCCACCTATAACCGACCGGTCAGCGGCAAGGCCAACGGACTAAAAGAGCTGAGGCTGCTTATCGCCGGGCCGATGCGGAGGCAAGGAACCAGATAGTGGCAGGTCCGCCGCTGCCATCGCCAGGCTTCGCGGCGATCGCACCACAGGGCGGCGGATCGGGCTGCCTTGCGGAAGCGCGGGCATAGTGTCGCCTATCCGCGCATGCCACGATGGTTTACGGCGTTGACCTGAGTTCCTAGATGGACGATCCACCATGACCACCGCGCCCGTCCCCCGCTTCTATCTCTATGGCGAACCGCAGCGGACCGTGGCGGAGGGTTTCGTTCATGTCGAAAGCCTGGACGATCGTTCCCGCCCCAGCGAATGGACGATCCGCCCGCATGTCCATCGCGACCTCAACCATATCATCCTGATCGCGCAGGGCGGCGGCGCGATGCAGGCCGAAGCCGCGCAGGTCGGTTTCGACGCCCCCTGCTTGCTGCTGGTCCCGGCGGGCATCGTTCACGGCTTCACCTGGCACAGCGAATCGCGCGGCCATGTCACCACCATCGCCGACGCCTATCTGCGCCACCTGATCGCGCGCGACGCCGATCTCGCGCCGCTCTTCGCCCATCCCCATGCCGTCGCCTTGCCGCCGGGCGAAGGCGATGCGGCGCAGGCCATCATCGCCCGCATGGCGCAGGAACTGGGCTGGGCCGGCCCCGGCCAGCGCGCCGCCGTCGAATCCGCGCTTCTGTCGCTCATGGTGCTGGCCCTGCGTCATGCGACGCTGGCGCAGGCGGCCCAATCCGGCACCGCGCGTCAGGCCGCGCTTGTCGCCCGGTTGCGCGAACGGATCGAACAACGCTTCCGCCAGCGCGAACCCGTTGCGGATCACGCCAAAGCACTAGGCGCCAGCCTCACCGCCCTGCGCCAGGCCTGCGCGCAGATCGCGGGCACGTCCCCCGCCCAGATGCTCGACGACCGGGCCTTGCTGGAGGCGCGCCGCCTGCTGCTCTATTCGCAGCTGTCGGTGGCGGACATCGCCTATGCCATCGGCTTTGAAGACCCCGCCTATTTCTCGCGCTTCTTCACCCGTCATATCGGCCAGCCGCCCCGCGCCTATCGCGCCGCGCGAACAGGTTGACGCCGCGCGCCCGGCCCTTACATAGCCTGCCATGACAGCGGACAAGCTAACCGACCTGCTGGTGGCCCGGCTGGTCCGCGACCATGGCAAGAGCAAGCATCACTGGCGCAAGGTGGTCGGCAAATTGCGGCTCTACAGCCCCGCCACCCATCCCCATTGCAACTGGAACGCGACGCCCACCGGCAGTTTTCAGGATATCGCGCTGATCGAAAGCCTGCTCGACGACCTGCGCATGGCGCACCCGCTGCTGACGGCGTGACACAAGCGATTGCGAGAGCATCATCGGAATCGTCATTGCGAGCGTAGCGAAGCAATCCACCGGCGCGACATGGATTGCTTCGCTACGCTCGCAATGACGGTATTGGCCATATAGAAAGGGCGCGGCGGATGTATCCGCCACGCCCTTCCGTGCGACCCCGAAGGGATTTCAAGCTCAACCCGCCAGCTGTGTTTCCAACTCGCCCAGCACACGATAGCAATCGAACACCTTGGCGACGCTGCTATTGGGATCGCGGCCTTCGCGAATGGCGCTGATAAATTCGCGGTCCTGCAATTCGATGCCGTTCATCGACACCGCGACCTGGCTGACGTCGATCGCCTCTTCCTTGCCGTTCACCAGATCGTCGTAGCGCGCGATATAGGTGTCGGTATCGCCAATATAGCGGAAGAAGGTGCCGAGCGGCCCGTCATTGTTGAAGCTGAGCGACAGGGTGCAGATCGCGCCCGTCTCGCTCTTCAACTGGATCGACATGTCCATGGCGATGCCCAGTTCCGGGTGAATCGGCCCCTGCATCGCGTGCGCCGACACGATCTTGCCCGCCTGATAGGCGAACAGATCGACCGTATGCGCGGCATGGTGCCACAGCAGATGGTCGGTCCAACTGCGCGGCTCGCCCTTCGCATTGATATTCCTGCGACGGAAGAAATAGGTCTGCACGTCCATCTGCTGGACGTTGAATTCGCCCGCCTTGATGCGGTTATGGACGAACTGGTGCGACGGGTTGAAGCGGCGGGTATGGCCGACCATGCAGGTCAGGCCGGTTTCCTCCTGCTTCTTGAGCACCGCCTGCGCATCGGCCCAGCTGTCGGCCAGCGGAATCTCCACCTCGACATGCTTGCCCGCCTCCATGCAGGCGATCGCCTGCGCCGCGTGCATCTGCGTTGGCGTACACAGGATCACCGCGTCTACGTCATCGCGCGCCAAAGTCTCGTTCAGGTCCGTCGTCACATGGCCAATGCCATATTTCTCCGCCACTTTCTTCGTGGCTTCCAGTTCGCGGCCGATGATCGAGGTAACGGTCACGCCGTCGATATTCTTGAGGCCATCAAGATGCTTTTCGCCAAAGGCGCCGGCGCCAGCCAGGGCAATACGCATAATTTACTCCATTATTTAGGTGGGGGGAGAGAGGCACATGCCGCCCCCTCCCTCCCTGATCCTCACTCCGCCGCGACCGCGCGCACCGTATCGCTCCCGGTCATATCCAGCCCTTCGCCATTATCCGGGCGCAGCACCATATGGCCGATCGCGGTGTTGGAGCAGGGCACATGATAATGGCGGTGCAGCGCGCGCGTATTCTTGCCCAGCGCCCCGCGCATCACCAGCCACATCACCATCTCGATGCCTTCGCTGCCGGTCTCGCGGAGATATTCAATATGCGGAATCCGGCGCAGATGGTCGCTGTCGCCGACCAGCCCGTCCAGGAAGCGATTGTCCCATTCCTTGTTGATCAGGCCTGCGCGCGGTCCCTGCAACTGGTGGCTCATGCCGCCCGTGCCCCAGATCTGGACGTTCAGATCTTCAGGATAGCTTTCGACCGCCTTGCGCACCGCCTCGCCCAATGCCCAGCAGCGATTGCCCGACGGCGGCGGATAGGTGACGACGTTGACCGCCAGCGGGATCACCTTGCACGGCCAGGCGTCCGGCTTGCCGAACATCATGGAGAGCGGCACGGTCAGGCCGTGGTCGACGTCCATCTCGTTGATGATGGTCATGTCGAACTCGTCCAGCACCAGGCTCTGCGCGATATGCCAGGCCAGGTCAGGATGCCCCTCCACGTCCGGCACCGCGCGCGGTCCCCAGCCTTCGTCGGCCGACTTGTAGCGCTCGCCGCACCCAATCGCGAAGGTCGGGATGATCTTCATGTCGAAAGCGGACGCATGGTCGTTATAGACCAGAATGACGACATCGGGCTTTTCGGCCTTCTCCCATTCCCGCGTCCAGTCATATCCGGCGAAGATCGGCCCGAAATACTCGTCCCGGTCCTTGTTGAAGTCCGACGCCACGCCCAGCAGCGGCACATGGCTCGACGCCACGCCAGCGGTAATCCGCGCCATATCAGCGATCCTCTTTCTTGGCGGCAGCTGCCGCTTCATTTTCCTTGATCGACCGCACGCCCTCGGGCGAACGCCCGCCGGCCATCATCATCGCGCGATATTCGGGAAATTGCATGTCGGTCATCGTGCTGACCGCCTCGGCAAAGGGGATGCCGTCGGTCGAAAACAGTTTCGCCAGGAAATAGACGTTGCCGCCCAGGTCCAGGCAGCGATTATAATCGCGCGCCAGCATCGCTTCCTTCTGGTCGTCGGTCAGCGGCCATTCGTCCATATAGGCGCGCTCGTCGGCCTTGAACCGGGCGCGATTCTCGTCCTTCATCAGGCTCATCGCGAACTGGTTCATATGATAGCCCTGCCGCGCGCGCTTGGCGGTGAAGACGCGGGTGCCCGGAATATCCTCCATCTCGGCCAGATATTCGTGGATATCCTGGTGCTTGGGATCTTCTGTTATCATAGTCCCCTCTCCTTCAATTGGGCGTCGAGGCGCGGGAAGACGCGACGGGCATTGCCCGCAAAGATCGCGGCGCGTTCTTCATCGCTGATCTCCAACGCATCGACATAGCGTTTGGTATCGTCGAAATAATGGCCGGTGGTGGGGTCGATGCCACGCACCGCGCCGACCATTTCCGACCCGAACAGGATATTCTTATTCTCGATCACGTCGGCCAGCAGGTCCACGCCCGGCTGATGATAGACGCAGGTGTCGAAGAAGATATTGTTCATCAGATGCGTCGAAAGGTCAGGCTTCTTGAGCATGTCGGCCAAGCCGCGATAGCGCCCCCAATGATAAGGCACCGCGCCGCCGCCATGCGGGATGATGAAGCGCAGCGTCGGGAAATCCTTGAACAAATCCCCTTCCAGCAACTGCATGAAGGCGATCGTGTCGGCCGCGATATAATAGCCGCCTGTCGCGTGCATCGCCGGATTGCAGCTGCCCGACACATGGATCATCGCCGGCACGTCCAGCTCGACCATCTTCTCGTAGAAGGGATACCAATATTTGTCGGTCAGCGGCGGATGCGTGAAATGCCCGCCGCCCGGATCGGGATTGAGGTTGCAGCCGATAAAGCCCAGCTGCGTGACGCACCGCTCCAGCTCCGCGATGCTGTTCGTCATGTCCGCCTTGGGCGACTGCGGCAACATGCACACGCCGACGAAGGTTTCGGGGAACATCGCCACGACCCGCGCGATCAGGTCGTTGCACCGGATCGCCCACTCCTTAGCCATTGCCTCGTCGCCGACATGGGGCGCCATCGCGGACGCGCGCGGCGAAAAGATCGTCAGGTCCGCCCCGCGCTCCTTGATCAGGCGCAACTGGTTCGCCTCGATCGTCTCGCGAATTTCCGCGTCGCTGATCTCGGGATAAGGCGGGCACGGCGTCCCGGCCTTGAACGCGGCCTTCTGTTCTTCACGCCAGGCGTCATGCCCCTTGGGCAGGACGGTGTAATGACCGTGGCAATCGATAATCAGGCTCATCGCATCTCTTTCCTCAACCCTTATCCGTCACCCCAGCGCAGGCTGGGGTCTCAGGCGACGGCGCGCTACGCCCGCCCCGAAAACTCCGTGATCACTGCCTTTGCAGGAATGCCGTCGGAAAAGATCACCCCAATCTTCGCCGCCAACCCCACTGGCGGCGTCTTCACGCCCAGCGCGCCGATCGCCGCCTGCCGCGCCACCGTGCCGCACGTCATCGCAGCGCCCGTGCCCAGGCCGTCCAGCGTCTTGACCACTTCCTCCATCTCGGCCGCCCGGCGCGTCCCATGCACCAGCATCCGGTCGAGATTATAATCCGCCCGCGCGCTCCACGGTTTCGCCTTCTCGCTCGCATCCAGCGATGCCAGCACTTCGTCCAGCACGTCCGCGGCGTCTGCCGCCAGCACACATTCGGCGGTCAGCGCCTCGATCCCCTTGACCATTACCGACCGGATCATCTTGATCGAGGACGCCCGCCCGACATCCGCGCCCACGACGCGCGTCTTCCCAAAACCCAGCGCCCGCAATCGCGCCTCGGCGTCCGCCGCCTGCGCGCCGCTGAGCAGCAACGGCACATTCAGCCCCGCCGGATCGACCGGCGCCATCACCGCGACATCGACATAATGGCCGCCCGCCGCCTCGATCAGTGCCGCCGCCGCCTGCTTGGTCTGCGGCGCGACGCTGTTCATATCGCAAAAGACCGTCCCCGGCACCATCAGCGCCGCGGCGTCGCGTGCCACGGCCAGCGCCTGGTCCGCCGTCACCAGCGACAGGATCACCGGCACGCCGCACACAGCATCGCTCAGCGCCTCGCTACGCGTGACGCCCAACTGCGCCATGACATCCCCCCGCGCCGGATCGCGATCATAGGCGCAGGCCCGCGCCCGCCAGTCTCCCGCCGCCGCGAACGTGCTGCCCGCCTCGCCAAATCCGATCAGGGTGATGTCGGTCGTCATACCCCAAAACCTGCCTGCCCGATCGCGCCAGGACAAATCGGAACAGGCACAGGGCCATTAGCTGGCGCTAAACATGGCTTTGGGCCTTAGCTCCGTGACACCCCCTCCAGATCGGCCATGAACTCCGCCTGCACCGTTGTCGGTCGCCAGGATGCGCGCGTGGTGACGCCGATCGATCGGCTGGCGGGCATCACCGGCGTGTCGATCCGGCACAGCCATCGCGCTTCCAGTTCCACCGTCACCTGGTCCGGCGACAATAATGTCAGAAAATCATTGTCGATCAGCAATTGCCGGATCGTCATGACCGATCCCGACTCGATCGGCACCACCGGCAAAGCGATGCCCTGATCGCTGAACAACGCCTCCCAGCTTTCCCGCAGCGGCGCGCCCGATGCCGCGATGATCCACGGATAGCGCGCCAAGTCCACCATGCTCGGCCGCGTCCCGGCCAGCGGATGCCCCGCCCGCGCGATCACCACCGGCCGATCGTCGAACAAAGCCGCCTGTTCGAAATCCGCCTCCAGCAAGGGCTGGCGCAACGCGCCCACCATCATGTCAATCGCCCCGTTTCGCAGCGGCTCGATCAGTTCGGTGCGCGACCCTTCCAATATGGTGATGCGCACCCCCGGCCGCCGCCGCAGGAAGCGCGAGACCGCTGCGGGCAACACCCGCGCCCTCGACAACGGCATTGCGCCGATCACGATGCTGCGCGTCTCATGCCCTTTCAGCGCCGCCAGTTCCGCCAGCGCCGCCACCAACTCAACCCGCGCCAGGCGGAAGGCGCGCGCCATCCGCACCCCCGCCTCGGTCAGCATCACTACCTTGCCCCGCCGCCGCACCAGCGGCCGCCGCAGCGACAGGCTGAGGTCGTTGACCGCGCGATGCAGCGAGGGAATGGACAGCCCCGTCGCCGCGCTCGCCGCCGGATAGCTGCCCGCATCCGCCAGCGCGATCAGCGCGCGGAACCGCGCCATCGTCACATGCGGGCTGGCGATATGGTCCAGCGCCGCGCGAAACCGCGGCACCAGCAGCGCGCCCGCGTCCGTCACCGTCATCCCGTCATGCCGCCGGTCGAACAATGGCGCGTCCAGCATCGCCTCGAACCGCGCCAGCGCCTGGGTTATCGCAGGCTGCGTCAGGCTAACCGCCGCCGCCGCCGCATTCATCGTTCCCCGCTCGGCGATTTCCACGGTCGCGCGCAAATGCCGCAGGTTGATCTCGGTCCAGTCCACAATGCCATATTTAGTGAAAACTAATGGCTTGGCCAGATTTCCTTTTTGCCCTTTTCGCGCGAAGGGTCCAGCCAGCAGCCTGTCCCGCGCCGCCCGACCATCCACCTGGTCGGTGCGCCGCCGTCATCAAGGAGAAGGTCAGCATGTCCGGCATCGTCGTCCAGAATATCGAACGGGCGGACCTTAGCGTCGTCGACGGCCTCGCCAAATGCGGCGTCGCCACCGTGCATGAAGCGCAGGGCCGCACCGGCCTGCTCGCCGCATACATGCGCCCGATCTATACCGGCGCGCGCATCGCGGGCAACGCCGTCACCATCTCGGCCGCGCCGGGCGACAACTGGATGATCCATGTCGCGATCGAGCAGCTCAAGGAAGGCGACGTCCTCCTCCTCGCCCCCACCAGCCCCTGCACCGACGGCTATTTCGGCGATCTGCTCGCCACCTCGGCGCAGGCGCGCGGCTGCCGCGGCCTCATCATCGATGCGGGCGTGCGCGACGTGCGCGACCTCACGCAAATGCACTTCCCCGTCTGGTCGAAGGCGGTCCATGCCCAGGGCACGGTCAAGAACACGATCGGATCAGTCAACGTCCCCGTCGTCTGCGCCAATGCGCTGGTGAACCCCGGCGACGTGGTGATCGCCGACGACGACGGCGTGTGCATCGTGCCGCGCGCCGATGCCGCATCGGTGCTAGAAAAGGCGCAGGCCCGCGAAGCCGCCGAAGAAGCCAAGCGCGTCCGTCTCGCCGCCGGCGAACTCGGCCTAGACATCTACAATATGCGCCCGCGCCTCGAAGAAATGGGCCTGAAATATGTATAAATCACGTCCCCCCCTCCCGTTCGGTTCGCGCTTGTCGAGAACCCAGCGCGCCGTTCTCGACAAGCTCGAACCGAACGGAGGTGGAAAATGACCGCCCACGCTTCCGCCCCCGTCCTATGGATGCGCGGCGGCACCTCAAAAGGCGGCTATTTCCTGGCCGAAGACCTCCCCTCCGACACCGCCGCCCGCGACGCCTTCCTGTTGCGCGTCATGGGGTCCCCCGACCCGCGCCAGATCGACGGCATGGGCGGCGCCGACCCGCTGACCAGCAAGGTCGCGGTGGTGAAGAAATCCGACCGCGACGGCGTCGATATCGACTATCTCTTCCTCCAGGTCTTCGTGGATCAGGCGATCGTCAGCGACGCCCAGAATTGCGGCAATATCCTCGCTGGCATCGGTCCTTTCGCCATCGAACGCGGCCTTGTCGCCGCGCAGCCGCAAGAAACCCGCATCGCCATCTTCATGGAAAATACCGGGCAAATCGCGATCGCCACGGTCCAGACGCCCGATGGCAAGGTCCGCTATGACGGCGACGCGAAAATCGACGGCGTCCCCGGCTCAGCCGCCCCCATCCCGCTGGAGTTCCGCGACACCGCCGGCTCGTCCTGCGGCGCCCTCCTCCCCACCGGCAACGCCTTTGACGAAGTGGAGGGCGTGCGCGTCACCCTGATCGACAATGGGATGCCCTGCGTCGTGATGAAGGCGCAGGATGTCGGCGTCACCGGCTATGAAGATCGTGACACGCTCGACAAGGACAGCGATCTCAAGGCGCGCATCGAAAAAATCCGCCTCGCCGTCGGCGTGCGCATGAACCTGGGCGACGTCAAGGACAAGTCCGTGCCCAAGATGATGCTGGTCGCCCCGCCCCGTAATGGCGGCGCGGTCACGGTGCGCAGCTTCATCCCCCATCGCGCCCATGCCTCCATCGGCGTATTGGGCGCGGTCAGCGTCGCCACCGCCTGCCTGATCGAAGGTTCCCCCGCCTTCGAAGTCGCCTCGATCCCGGACGGTCCTCGCAAGACGCTCTCGGTCGAACATCCGACCGGCGAAACCACCTGTGTCATGGAACTGGACGACAGCGGCACCGTCACCAGCGCCGCCATGCTGCGCACCGCGCGCAAGCTGATGGACGGCATCGTCTTTTCCTGACCTGACATCTATTCCCGTTCGGGCTGAGCCTGTCGAAGCCCCGCACTTTTCTTCTAGCAAGAACTGCCCTTCGACAGGCTCGGGGCGAACGGAGTTTTAGGATATGACCCGCATCACCTCATGGCACGGCAACCCGTCCAAGCCGCTCTACACCCCGCCCGCCGGCGCGATCGACGCCCACTGCCATGTCTTCGGCCCGATGGCGGATTTCCCCTTCAGCGCGAAGGCGAAATATCTCCCCGAAGACGCCGGGCCGGACAAATTATTCGCCCTGCGCGATCATCTGGGCTTCGCCCGCAATGTCATCGTCCAGGCCAGTTGCCATGGCACAGACAATAGCGCGACCCTGGACGCCATCGCCAAATCCGACGGGAAGGCGCGCGGCGTCGCCGTGGTCGATCCCGCAATCTCTGACGCCGATCTCACCGCCCTGCATGACGGCGGCATCCGCGGCATCCGCTTTAATTTCCTCAAACGCCTGGTGGACGACGCGCCCAAGGACAAATTTCTCGACGTCGCCAAACGCCTGCCCGCTGGCTGGCATGTCGTCATCTATTTCGAAGCCGACATCCTGGAGGAATTGCGCCCCTTCATGGACGCCATCCCTGTCCCGCTAGTGATCGACCATATGGGCCGCCCCGACGTGACCCAGGGACCGGACGGCGCCGACATGCAGGCCTTCCGCGCCTTCCTGGAAAGCCGCGACGACATCTGGTTCAAGGCTACCTGCCCCGACCGCCTGGATCAAGCCAAGAACGGAACTGGAGGCGATCCCTGGAATGCCTTCGCCGACGCCGTTGCGCCTCTGGTCGCCGACTATCAGGATCGCGTCCTGTGGGGCACCGACTGGCCGCACCCCAATATGCAAGACGATATCCCGGACGACGGCCATCTGGTCGATATGATCCCCCGCATCGCGCCGACGGCCGAATTGCAGCGTAAATTGCTGATCGACAATCCCATGCGGCTCTATTGGCCAGAAGAGATATAAGTTATTGATATAACATGAAAAAGGCGGCAATTTCCATTGCCGCCTTTTTCATTTAACTGTCCAACTCGGCGTCTCAGTCGTCAATGTTCCGGCGGAACGTCTCCGGCAGGAACAGCAACCCGATGACCACCGTCGCCGCCGCGATCACAACCGGATACCACAGGCCGTAATAGATGTTCCCGGTCGCCGCGACCATGGCGAAGGCGGTGGTCGGGAGGAAGCCGCCGAACCAGCCATTGCCGATATGATAGGGCAGCGACATCGACGTGTAGCGGATGCGACTGGGGAAGAGTTCCACCAGCATCGCCGCGATCGGCCCATAGACCATCGTCACCAGCATCGCGAGCGCCCACAGGATCGCCACGACCGCGACCTTGTTGATCTTCGCCGTGTCCGCCTTGGCCGGATAGCCGGCTGCGACCAGCCCCGCCTTCAACTGATCCTGATAGGTGGCGATCGCCGCCGTCTTGTCTGCCCCCGCCAGCGTCGCGGCGCTTGGTGCAGTGAAGCTGGCCGTGCCGATCCTGACCACCGCCGGCGTGCCAGGCGCGGCCTCGACATTGTCATAGCTGACGCCGGTCTTGGCCATGAAGGTCTTGGCGACGTCACAGCTCGACTTGTCGAACTTGTTCTTGCCCACCGGGTCGAACTGGAACGAACATTCCTCGCCATGGGCGACGATCGTCACCGGGGCAGACGCCTGCGCCGCCGCCAGCGCCGGGTTGGCGGCATTGGTCAGCGCCCCGAACAAGGGGAAGTAGGTCATCGCCGCTAGGGCGCAGCCGCCCAGGATGATCGGCTTGCGGCCGATCTTGTCGGACAGCCAGCCGAAGAAGACGAAGAAGGGGGTAGCCAGCGCCAGCGCGATGGCGATCAGGATATTGGCCGTCGCGCCATCCACCCGCAGTGTCTTTTCCAGGAAGAACAGCGCATAGAATTGCCCGGCATACCACACCACGGCCTGCCCCATGACCGCACCCAGCAGCGCGATGATGACCCAGCGCAAATTGCCCCATTTGCCGAACGCTTCGGTCAGCGGCGCCTTGGACGTCGTGCCCTCGTCCTTCATCTTCTGGAAGACCGGGCTTTCGTTGAGCTGCAACCGGATCCACATAGACACGCCCAGCAGCAGGATCGAAATCAGGAACGGCAGGCGCCATCCCCAGGCTGCGAACGCCTCCTCGCCCAGCGCGAAGCGGAAACCGATCACCACCAGCAGCGCGGCGAACAGGCCGAAGGTCGCCGTCGTCTGAATCCAGCTGGTATAAAGCCCGCGCTTCCCTTCGGGCGCATGTTCCGCGACATAGGTCGCCGCCCCGCCATATTCGCCACCCAGCGCCAGACCTTGCGCCAGGCGCAGGACCAACAGGATGACCGGCGCAGCCACGCCGATGCTGGCATAGTTGGGCAACACGCCCACCGCGAAGGTCGACAAGCCCATAATGCCCATCGTCACCAAAAACGTATTCTTGCGCCCGACCATGTCGCCGATCCGCCCGAACACGATGGCGCCGAACGGCCGCACGGCAAAACCGGCGGCAAAGGCGGCGAGGGCAAAGATGAACCCCGTCGTCTCGTTCACGCCCGAAAAGAATTGCGCGCTAATATAGGTCGCCAACAGGCCGTAAAGATAGAAATCATACCATTCGAACACCGTGCCCAGCGACGACGCGGCAATGACGAGCTTCTCGTTCTGCCCCGTCACGCTATGCTTTGGCCGGCCGTCTTCATATGTTGTCGCCATCTGCCCTCTCCCTTAAAATGTGAATTTAGCGGCCATTTCCAGGCGGTCTATCTGGCCTTTCAGGCCACTGGCGACTTCGCGCTGACCATGGCGATACTCGATCCCCAGATCCAGTTGCTTGACCGGTGACCAGAAAATATTGCCCGCAACGCTGTAGGCCGCGACATTGGCCAGGTCCGGCAGGGCGATCGCATCGGGATACCAGGCCTTTTGATAGGCCGCCATGAGGGTGGATCTGACCGTATCGGTCCAGCCCAGCTTGATGGCCGCAAAGCCGGCGAAATTGTCCACGACATAGAGCCGATCGCCGATCGCGGGATCATAGACCGCGTCAGGCACGAAACCGACCGTGAAATACCGGCCCATGCCCTGACCATAGGTCGCGCTGAACCGCACGTCGTGACGACCCTGCGGCCCGAACGGCACCTTGCCCGCCGCGCTTATGCCCCATCCGTTCGCAGTATCACCAAATCCGTCGCCATGGATGGACAGCTTGCGATACAGGCCGGCGATGTGCATCTCGCCGGCCCTGCCCTTATAGGCCAGCTTTGCGACCAGGTCGGGCATGCGGTCACTGTCATTGTCGCCCAGCGCCGCCGATGTCGTGCTGATCGTCTCGGTCTGCGGGTTTTCGGCCGCCAGATAGAGGCTCCAGTCAGCGGACAGCGGCTGCTTATACTGCACCATCATTTGCCGAACGAAGATCGCGCCGTCCATGGGGCCAACAAAATCGGTGGTTTCGGGGAAATGATTGGGGTTCTGGAATGTCGTCCATTCCTGCCCGACCAGCCAGTTGCCATAGCTGATGAAACCGCGTCGGAATGTCGGCGTATAGGGATTGGTCGCGCGCTGCGCGCCCAGCGGCGCGGCGGCCAGGGCGAAGTCGAACTCGACCACGCTCTTGACCTCCTTGCCGCCCAGCGGGGTCGATGAGCTGAACGCCAGCCGTGTCTGTCGCGCATGGCCGATGATGTCGCGGCTGCTGCCGCCGCCGACCGGTATCTGTTGCGGCAGGTAGAATTCCTTGCCCAGCGATCCGCCCGGCACCACACCATCGTCATAGCGGGTGGCGCTGCCCACTACCTTGACGAATCCCCCCAGCTTGAACGTCGTCGCGCCGACCTTGAAGCCTTCAGCGGCTGGCTTGGCCTCCAGCGCGGCGACGCGGCTGTCGGCCTTTTGGGCTATCTGGGTCGACGCCTGATTTTCGCTGCGCGCCTGCGTCAATTCGCTTCTCAACGCCGATACAGCGGCCTCCAGCTGGTTGAGCCGCGCTTCCAACTCCGCTTCGCGCTGTGTCTGCGCCATCGCGCCGGGCGCAGCGCTCATCGCCACGGCCATCGCGCCGATCGCCACGCTAAGCCGCCAATATCTGCTATTCGGCGCCTGCGCCGTCAGGATTCGCATCATCATTCCTCTCCCACCGGTCGCCCCGTCTGTGCGGGGTTGGTGGCGATCCGGCCATGGCTGCATCATGCGGACGATGCGGGGGTGGAGAGAAGGCCGACCATGGTGGTAAGGGCGTCCGACTTTGGTCGAGGATGCCGGTTTCTTCTTCACGGGTTACGCTAGGGCGAAAGAGCTTGGAGAGGTTCTCACCACATGAGCGAAGCCCTGTATCCCGTCCCTGCCGCCCCGGCTGCCGACGCCCGCATCACCGCCTCGACCGCCGCTGCCATGCATGCGCTGGCCGCGTCCGATCCCGACACATTCTGGCGGCAACAGGCGCAGCGGCTCGACTGGATCACGCCCTTTACGAAGGTCGATGAAAGCAGCTTCGACGAAGGCGACTTCGGCATCAGCTGGTTCGCCGACGGCGAGCTCAACGTCAGCGCCAACTGCATCGACCGCCATCTCGCGACCCGCGCCGATCAGCCCGCGATCATCTGGGAAGGGGACGATCCCGCGGACAGCCGCGTCATCACCTATGCCCAGCTGCATGAGGAAGTATGCCGTTTCGCCAATGTGCTCCAAAGCCAGGGCGTGCAGCGCGGCGACCGGGTCACCCTCTATCTGCCGATGATCCCCGAAGCCGCCTTCGCCATGCTCGCCTGCACCCGCATCGGCGCGGTCCATTCGATCGTCTTCGCCGGCTTCTCCCCCGACAGCCTGGCCAGCCGCATTCGCGACTGCGACTCCCGCCTCGTCATCACCGCGGACGAAGGGTTGCGCGGCGGCAAGCGGGTGGCGCTCAAGGCTAATGTGGATGCCGCGCTCGCCCATTGCGGCTCGGTCGAAAAGGTCATCGTGGTTCAGCGCACCGGCGCCGATGTCCCAATGGTGGAAGGCCGCGACATTTTCTACGGCCCGGCCCGCGACGCCGCCGCGACCGACTATGCGCCGCAGGCCATGGGCGCCGAAGACCCGCTGTTCATCCTCTACACCTCCGGCTCCACCGGCACGCCCAAGGGGGTGTTGCACACCACCGGCGGCTATCTGCTGTGGGCGGCGATGACCCATGAATATGTGTTCGATTACCGCCCTGGCGAAGTCTATTGGTGCACCGCCGACATCGGCTGGGTCACGGGCCACAGCTATGTCGTTTACGGCCCGCTGGCCAATGGCGCGACCACGCTGATGTTCGAGGGCGTCCCCAACTATCCCGACCATAGTCGCTTCTGGCAGGTGTGCGACAAGTGGAACGTGTCGATCTTCTACACCGCCCCCACGGCGCTCCGCGCCCTGATGCGCGAAGGCGACGCCTATGTGCAGGCGGCAAGCCGCGCATCGCTCCGTATCCTGGGCAGCGTCGGCGAACCGATCAATCCCGAAGCCTGGGAGTGGTATCACCGCATCGTGGGCGACGGCCGCTGCCCGATCGTCGATACCTGGTGGCAGACGGAAACCGGCGGCATCCTGATCGCCCCCCTCCCCGGCGCGACCGACCTTAAGCCCGGTTCCGCGACCCAGCCACTTTTCGGCGTCCACCCTCTACTGGTCGATGCCGAAGGACAGGAACTGGACGGCGCGACCGAGGGCAATTTGTGCATCGCCAAAAGCTGGCCAGGACAGATGCGCACCGTCTATGGCGATCATGATCGCTTCTTCCAGACCTATTTCACAACCTATCCGGGCCGCTATTTCACTGGCGACGGCGCCCGCCGCGACGCCGACGGCTATTATTGGATCACTGGCCGGGTCGATGACGTCATCAACGTGTCGGGGCACCGCATGGGCACGGCTGAGGTCGAAAGCGCGCTTGTCGCCCATGCCAAGGTCGCCGAAGCCGCGGTCGTCGGCATGCCGCACCCGATCAAGGGCCAGGGCATCTACGCCTATGTGACCCTCAACGCGAACGAGGCGCCATCGGACGACCTGCGCAAGCAGCTGGTCGCCTGGGTCCGCAATGAGATCGGCCCGATCGCCACGCCCGACATCATCCAGTTCGCCCCCGGCCTGCCCAAGACCCGATCGGGCAAGATCATGCGCCGTATCCTGCGCAAAATCGCGGAAGGCGAAACCGGCGCGCTCGGCGACATTTCCACGCTGGCCGACCCTTCTGTGGTCGAAACGCTGATCGCGGACAGCCAACTCGCCAACGCCTGATCGAAAGGACTTGCCTCGCACAAGGGCAAGCCCCTATTCCAGGCTGGCGACAGACCAGCCAGATGGCCGGTCGGAGAGGAACGCGACGCTGACAGCACAGGGCGCCATTTTGGTGGCGGACGATCATCCGCTCTTTCGTCAGGCGCTGGTCATGGCGGTGGAGTCGGTCGCCCCCCACGCCCGCATTATCGAAGCTGCCACCCTGGACCGCGCAGTGGAAGCGGCGAGCGCGACCAGCGATCTGCTGCTCATCCTGCTCGACCTCAAAATGCCTGGATCTGCGGGTTTTTCCGGTGTCGCCCTGCTCCATGCCGAACGCCCTTCGGTCCCGATTCTCGTCATCTCCAGCGCGGAGGCGCAGGTCGCTTCGCCTGAAGCCCGCCGCTATGGCGCGGTCGGCTTCATCGGCAAGGATCAGCCCCTTGTCGTCATGGAAGAGGCGATCGCCGCGGCGCTGGAGGGCCACAGTCCCGCCCCCCTGCCCGCTGGCGATGTGGACGACATGGCGGAAAAGGTCGCCGCGCTCACCCCCACCCAGTTGCGCGTCCTGCTGGGCGTGCTTGACGGTCGGCTGAACAAGCAGATCGCCTTCGATCTGGGCGTGGCGGAATCGACCATCAAATCGCATATGACCACCATCCTCGCCAAGCTGGGCGTGCAGAACCGCACCCAGGCGGCGTTGGCCGCCCGCGCGCTGGGCCTGGGCGCGGATCGATAACGCCCCCACTCCCCGTTCGGCTGAGCCTATCGAAGCCCCTATATTCTTAGAACAAACAGCCCGCCGCGTGACACATCGCCGCGCATGGCTCAGGCAAGTCCATCAACCTTATGCCGGGCCTTCTCGCGCCAAGCCGGCGACCCACGCGTCCAGCACCGCGCCGCCCAGCGGCTTGGCCAGTATCGTAATGCCGCGTTCCCGCGCGCGTTCCAGCATCGCCTCGCCCCGTTCGGCCGTGACCAATGCCACCGGCAGGCCCGGCCGTCGCGCCCACAGGGCGTCGATCAGGTCGATGCCATCACGCGCCCCGCCCAGCGCAAAATCCACCAGTGCACCCTCAAACACCCCCGTCGCCGCCAGGGCCTCGCCCTCCCCCGCCGCCGTCACGCATCTATGGCCCATGGCCTCCAACGCCGCGCGCATGGCGGCGCGATTGGCGCTGTCATCGTCCACCACCAACAGCCGCCGGCCTGCCGTCTCCCGCGCCGCCGCCAGGTCGGCGACAACCGCGACCGGCGGATCTGCAGCAACCCGCGGCAGGTCGATCGCAAAGCAACTCCCCCTGCCCTCCTGCGACCACACCGCCACCTTGGCCCCGATCAGCGCGGCGGACCGCTCCACGATCGCCAGCCCCAGGCCCATGCCATTCTCACTCCCCTGCCCCAGCCGCTCGAACTCGCGGAAGATGATGCCCAGCTTGTCGGCCGCAATGCCGATACCGCTGTCACGCACCTCGATCCGCATCTGGTCCCCACGCCGCCGCGCCGCGACGATGATGCCACCCCGCTCGGTGTAGCGGATCGCGTTGCTCAGGAAATTCTGGACGATCGACCGCAGCAGCGATCGATCCGTCTCCACCCAGCCATCCCCCGCTCCCACCCGCAGAGACAAGCCTTTTTCGGTCGCCAATGGCCGCAGGCTCTCGACCAGATCGACCAGCATCGGCCGCGCCGCAAAGCGCGTCGGCTGCGGCGTGACACCGCCCGCGTCCAGCTTCGATATGTCGAGCAGCGCACGCAACAGGTCGTTCGCGCCCTCGATCGACCTGTCGAGCCGCGCCAGCATCGCTTTCTCCGGCTCGTCCAGCCGTCGGCGCAAGGCGGACGAAAAGAGCATGGCGGCATGAAGCGGCTGCAACAGATCGTGGCTTGCCGCCGCCAGGAAGCGCGTCTTGTCCGCCATCGCCGCCGCCAATTGCGCATTGACGTCGGACAGCTGCGCCGTGCGCTGCACCACCGCCAGCTCCAGGTCGCGCCGCGCGGTCTCGGTCGCGGCCCGCGCCTGCGCTTCGGCCGTGATATCGGTGAAGCTCATGACATAGCCGCCATCGGGCATCGCGCCCCCGACCGTCTTGATGACGCGGCCATCGGCCCGGTGCCGCTCGAAACTATGCGGCCTGCGGCTGCGCATATGGCTCAGGCGCCGGGCGACATGGTCTTCCACTTCTCCCGGCCCGCAATCGCCACGCTCCGCGTTGAATCGGATCAGATCGGCGACCGGTACGCCAACCCTTATCATTCCACTATCGTAACGAAAAAGGTCGAGATAGCGGCTGTTCCACGCTATCAGGCGCAGATCGCGATCGATCACGCTGACGCCGACATCGATATTCTCCAGCGTCGCGGCGAGCAGCCCTTGCGAGAAGTGCAGCGACTGGCCTGACGCATCCAGCATCTGCGCGACGTCGGCAAAGCCCATGCCCTGCCCGGAGATAGCCGACGCCATGATCGCGCGCGCCGACGATGCGCCCACCACGCTGCCGATCAACCGTTCGGCCGTGCGCGCGCTGCTGCGCTCGATCGGTTGCGCGCCCAGGTCTTGGCTGCCAAAGGCGGCAGCGGCGGCCTCGCTCCCGACGAAGCGCGTGACCAGATCGCCCAGCGCCGACATCGTCCCGATCGGCGCGATGCCCCGTTGCCGCACCAGCGCCGCCGCGCCCACCCCCCGCGCCGACACCAACAGATAGGCCAGGATGTTCCCGCCCAGGCTGATGACCGTGCCGAGCGTTACCGCGTTCACGCCCTCCCAGCGGTCGAGCCAGTCTGGCAGCAGGTCCACTGCCGGCAGGAACAATGTCCCCATCCAGATCGCAAAGCCGGTCAACAGGCCTGCGCCGCCCGCCACGGCGTCATTATGCGATCGATAGACAGCCAAGATCAGCGCGGGCGCGCATTGGGCGATGGCGACGAAAGCGATCAGCCCCACCGACGCCAATCGGATCGTGGAGGGCGTGGCCATGGCGTAGAGCGCGGCGGCGGCGACCAGCCCCACGATCGCGCTGCGCCTGATCCAGAGCAGCCGTTCGCCCATATGCACGTCGCTGGTGGAACGGCGCAGCAGAACAGGTGCGAACAGGTCGTTGGAGATCATGCTGGAAATCGCAACGACTTCCGTCACCACCATCGCCATCGCCGCCGACAGTCCGCCGAAAAATACGAGCAACGCGAGGGCTTGAAAGCCGAAACGCTGCGGCAGGCTGAGCACGAACAGGTCCGGCACCGCCTTTACGCCCAACAACGCCAGTCCCGCCGCGGCGATCGGCAGCACCGCCAAAACCGTCACCAGAAGATAGGCAATGAACCCCCAGCGCGCCCGCAATATGTCGTCGGGGCCGCGCGCCTCCATGACACTGACGAAAAAATGGCGCGGCAGGCAGATGATCGTCAGCATCGACAGCAGGGTCGTGACGACAAAATCGCCATCGAGCCGCCCCGGTGAAAAGCCTGTCCGAAACGCGGCGATCCCCGGCGCCGTCTGCGCCGTTGGCATCGCCCAGAGCAGCCAGCAGGCAAGCGCTGCGACCAGTAGAAGGGCCGCCAGCTTCAGCACTGATTCGGTCGCGACCGCAAACAGGATGGCTTCGTTCTGCCCCGCCACCTGATAGCGCCGAGCTCCGAACAGGATCGCGAACAGCGCCAGCGCGGCCGACGCCCCGATCAACGGCGCCGTGCTTTCGGGCGTATGCGACACCAGCGCAAAGCTGAAGGCGACCGACCGTAATTGCAGCGCGACATAGGGAATGGTGCCGAACAGCAGGATAATAGTGACCAGCGCGGCGATCGCGCGGCTCTTGCCGAAACGCGATCCGATAAAGTCGGAGATCGACGTCGCGCCTTCGCGATGCACCTCGACATGCAGTCGCCGCAGGAAGCCCCCACCCAGAGCCATCACCAGACCCGGCCCCAGATAGATGGGCAGATAATCCCATCCCCCTGTCGCCGCGCTGCCGACCGCTCCGAAATAGGTCCATGCGGTGCAATAGACCGCCAGCGCCAGCCCATAGGCATGGATACGCCAGCGCGACCCTCTCAATTGCGCGCGATAGCGATGTGCCAACGCTGCCCCGCCGAACAGCAGTGCGGCGTAGAGGATGGCCAGGAGGATCGCGATGGACATCCACCAGGCATAGACGCGTAGATCGCGCACGCCAATCGGTCCGAAAGAGGGGGGATTGGCGCGCCGCCCAATCGGATGTAGGAGATGACTTTCTTAGAGGATTTTATCGTTTAATATCTGTCGTTATATTGTTGATATTATTATAGAGTTTTTATATTTAGATTTGATATCTGAGCATATGCCATATACCCGCTACGACCCGGATATACATGATGGCCTCCTATCCCATTACGCGGACGCGCAGGCGGCGCTGGTGCGGATCGAGGAGCGACGACGTCTCAGTCCCGTGCGCCGACCCTGGAAGATACGATGCTTCATCGCCGAACGCCAAGCGCTGGCATGGATCGATGCCACATCGATCGATGCGGACGCGTTCACCGTCGACGGCCGGGGCCGTGTCAGCGGCGCATCCTTCGACCTGACCCATTGGCGGCAAGCTGTCGGCGCGCCAATAACGCTTGATACATTACGCGACGACAATGTCGGCCTGCTCGATTGGCTGGGAGTACAGGACGTCCCTGCCAACGCTGATCCATGGACACCCTTCGGCGTTCCGCTTGCGGATGTCCGCCAGCGTGTGGCGCAGTGGCAGGCGGAGGCCGCCGCCCTGCCCCCCTCCCCGCCTCTCCTTCATGCCGCGCGCATTGCTCTGGCGTGGCGACGCCAGTCGCCCATCGGCCGTGGCGACGCCGTGGCGAGCTTCCTGATCGGCGATCGCTACGGTCCGGGGCGATGGGATGCCTCCTTCGGCGGTCTCGCCGCCTTGGGTTTTCAAACCGGCGCGGCGGCTTGGAAGATCGCGGACCGCGCGCAGTTCGACCGTCTATGGCTTCGGGCCATAGCCGTGGGCGCTCATAACCATCTCGACCAGGAAATACGCCTGCGCACCTATGCGGGACGCGCCGCGGCTTATATCGCGTCACGGCGTCGCCCTGGTCGCCTGAAGGACGTCTTGATGTTGGCAATGTCCCGGCCTGCCATCAGCAGCCGGCTAGTAGCCGATCAACTGGGCCTGACCTCCGCCGGCGCAATCAAATTATTGGGGATCGCGACCGACGCGGGACTGTTGCTGGAACGATCGGGACAGAGCAGCTATCGCAGCTATACTATTCCAGTAAGTCATGCGCCTCGCACAGCGGCATCGCCAGATCCGCTTATTGACCCCGACATCGCCGACTTCTGGTCCCGTGATTGAAAATGTCGACCGCGCCAGCGGGTCACTGAGCGCGATTTGTCGCGCGCAATACGGGATCGTAGGCTGAGACCAGCGCGGCCTTCAGAGGCGGTCCTACAGCCTCTATATTCGGTTTCCGTCTTTGTTCTTATAACCGGCCTGTTCGGATACGTCATGACGATCTCCGTTGATCCTAGCGCTCAACGATAGAAATCAAGCTCTAAGAGGATCACATCGGCGATTTCCAGATGCATTCGAGATGTCGCCCCAGACGAAGATCCCGATACATATTGGCCTTGGCCGCCCATAATATCGATATTCTGAAAACACGTCGCAGCCCGATGTCGAAGGCTGTTTCTAAGCTGGACGCGCCAGCAATAAGAGAAAAGCGGAGCAGGGCAGGGGACGTACCAAGGCGCAATAACCCCGTTAATCGTGTTTTCAGAATCGTACCGGTCTCTATCGTCGCGCCATTGTTAATGCACGACAGACATATGCCCATCGCCCAGCCGGGCTGTCATATCCACGCTTTTACAGCGTTTACGGCTATGCGCTTGCAAGATCGGACCAATGCGTTGCGACAGGGTAGGGGAACCGCACATCACAATCACGTGATTCCGAAAACACGTTGACTGGCGCCAGTCAGGACCGCAGCTGATATTTGTTGCGGCGGTGATGTTCTTTGACGAAGCCATAGAAGCGCTTGGAATAGTTGCGCGGCAGTTCATGTGGATTGGCGCCCAGAAACGCGTCGAAACGACGCAGCAGCTCGTCATAGTCCCAACCAGGGAAATCGCTGCGGATCGCGTCGTGCACTTCAGCATCCAGTATCTCGCTCGCGCGACCGCTCATGACAGGCGCACGCCGCGCCTTGCTTTTATCCGCACCCGGGCTGCGCAGTCCGCCAGCCGCCTGCGCGATCAGCCTGATGGCCTGACCCGGATCGATCATTGCGTCGCCGTCATTGTCTGCCATAGCATCAGTCGGGGAGGGCAGGGGAGGCGCGCGCCGGGTGCGCCGTCGTTCGGCCATATGCCGCCGCATCACCATCTGCATCTTGGGCTTCATACTGTCCGCGTTGAGCACTTCCAGGCTGATGTCCGGCAATTCATTGGCACGGGCCAGGTCGAGCAACTTGCGCTTGAACACCGGGTAGCTGCTTTCGCTGCCGCTCTTCTGATGCAGGGTTTCGAACCCGATAACGAAGCCATCCGCGCCATTGCCGCCCGCATGTTTGCGCGACGCACGATAGAGCCACTTGCCTAATCCGCTGGTGATCTCGAAATAGAGCGGCGATATGGCGAGCACGTTGCGCTTGTCCATCACCCCATCGAAGAACCATTTGGACAGGGTGATTTCCATGCCCAGCGATCGTTGCGTGCGTTCGTCCACCAAATGGGTGTAGCTGTCGATCCAGGAAAAGGTCGTCTCCCGGCTCTTTGCGCTGGCGCGGATATTGGTTTTGATCGTCGTCGCCTGTAACCGATCCAGCGCGCTCACCAACCGCTCATAAGCCCGGCCGCTTGTGCCCCAGCAGATGCGCTTAAGCAGGTCGCCCGGCTGGAGCCGAATGACGGGCGAAAGATCGTTCAGCCCGCGCTCGCGCAATTCGTTCAGGTGCGACGCCAGATAGATCATGATGTCCGCGTCCCAGATGGTCGCCATGCCATAGGTCGGATTGGCCGACACATGCACGGTCACCGACCTGTCGGGGCTGACATATTCGATTGGCTTGACCCGTTTGCGCTTCGACAAACTAAAGAAGGGACGCTGCATCGTCTCTTGATAGTCGCGTAGCGAAATGTCACTGAAATCGGGCAGGGTGAAGAACATTTCGAACTGGACCTTGCGCTCTTTCAACGCCGTCTTAAGTTCGCCCTCATTCTCCACTGTGCCATCCCATTTTCGCCGTCCCCCCAGGGGGAAAATCACATAAATAACTGAAATATATAGGTTATTTCCCTATTTTCAGCTTTTCATTCCAGCGTCGCCCACTCTTACCGCCGTTTCGCGCTCCGAATACGCGCCGCGTCAATCACGGGCCGCAACGCCTCTAATATCGCATCGGTCGATAGGTCGGATGGCGTCAGCGACAGCGTCAATATCTTTTGTTGGTCCTTCACCACTTCCCCGATCGCCTTGCCGTTGCCGGCTGCGATCGACGCCTTCTGCACGCGGCCTTTTACCGTCACGGCCTTGAGCAATCGCCCCATGACCTCGACGCCGCTGATCGGCTGTTCGTCGCCCGAACGGCGGAAACTTTGTTCGGACGCAATCTGATCCGCCGCGGCCTCCAGCTTTGCCCGGCTAGCCGGATCGCGCAGGATGGGCAGGAGCCGCTCACCATATTTGGCTTGCAGATCCATCGGCGAGTGGAAAGCGCTGACCAGAAAGGGCGGTATCTCGGTAAGCGCGATATAACGCGATAGTTGCGACTTCGAGATTTTCAGCCGCTCCGCCATTCGCAGCTGCACGCCGCCATAGAAGCGATCGACCGCGGCCTTATAATTCAGGCCACGCTCCAAGTCGGAAATATCCTCGCGTTCACGATTCTCTATATCGGCCAGTCGGAACGCGGCCTCATCGTCCAGATCCTCGATGATCGCGATCAGGTCGATGTCGGGATAGTGATTGGTGTTGAGCCAGTTGATCGCCCAGTGCCGCCGCGTCCCCGTTACCAGTTCATAGGGCAGGGGGCCATTGGGCGTGCGCCGCACCACCGCGGGAATCCGGTTGCCGCCTTCCGCCAGGATTGAATCGATCAGGCTGCGCAACCTATGCTCGTCCAGCAACGTATAGTCGCGCGCATTGCCCGGCCAGATCGAACATTCGGCGGGCTTCAACCTTATGGTCGGCCGCTTCACGATCCGTGCCGCCTCGCCAAAGGCTTCCAGCCGCTTGTTGGTGAAATTGACGCGCCCGGCTGCGGCGTCCGCCGCCGCCGCATCAGACTGGACCGCCGGCTCGCTCGGCGCGGATGCCAGAGCTTCGCTAATCAGGGACCGCCGGCTCATGCCGCCACGCTCACACTGGCGTCGGCACCGGTCAGGCTGGTCGATGGCCATTGCTGCCGTATCTGCTGCACGACCTCGCCAAACACCGCGTCCAGATTATCGCGGCACCGCATGTAGGTCTGGTGCGATGCGGACGGCTTGGATTCATAGATCGACCGGAACGCTTGGGTAGCGTTCTTGATTTCCTCGGAAGCCAATATCGGTTGCCCCAGCAACAGCCCGGCATAGGTTGCCTGCATGATCCGCCACATGTCATTTTCGCCTGGCTTGCTGGGGGAAAAGGCCGAGCACACCACACGGATGAAGCCGTAATTGACCGGCGTGCCATTTTGTTCGAGAATTTCGATATTGTCCGCGATCGTGTCCATGAAATGGATTGTCGACAGGTAGTCCAGCTGCCGCGCCGGAACGGGGATGAGCAATCCGGTTGCAGCCGCCATCACGTTGAGGCCCAGAAAGCCCATGGCTGGCGGCGGGTCGAGCAGGATGACATCGAAATCCTTGGTCACGCTGGCAATACCGATGCGCAGCGCCTGCAAACTTTCCCTTACCGCCTGCCCGCCTTCGCGCAGGGTGGAGGTCAAATCCCATTCCGCATCCTGCAGGCCCAGGCTCGACGGCACGATCTTGATCGTCGGCCAGGGCGTGTCGCGGATGGTTTCGGCGAAATTGCTGAAGGTGCTGCGCGGCGAGAGGAACGCGCCGAGTGTCTGGTCGTCGTCAATCAGCGTTTCAGGTTGGATGTCGAACATGGTGGTGGTGGATGCTTGCGGATCGCAATCGATCACCAGCACGCGATAGCCATGCAGCGCGAGATAATCGGCCAGATGCTTGGTGATGGTGCTTTTTCCTACGCCACCTTTGAAATTCTGCACCGCCAGCACGACAGCATCCTCGTCCGGTTGCTTGCCCACATGGATGCCCAGCGCCTCGCGGATCTGGGTCATATCCTCCAGCGTGTAGTAGCGGCGGCCATTGGGCAACTGCTTGGGCTGGGGCAGACGCCCTTTGGATTCCGCTTTGGCCAAAGCCTCCGGCGTGCGCCCGATCAGTTCGGCCGCTACCGTCGGTCCAAAAGTGATATCAAGCGTTTTGTGCGCATCGGGACGGAACACGATCGTCTTGATATGATCGCGCATTTGCTGGCATGCCGTCGTGACGTTGCGCAGCGTGTTGACGGTAAACGACATGGCGCCCCTCATACCCGAATCATGACGATAAACTGGTTGGCGTTTTATGCGCTCAATTCCTCCTCAAAGTCAAACCACTGCTTAGGAGGTCTGATGAAGGCGTTCTTCCTCTGTTGCGTTGCATCAAAAGACAACCGTGGCGAAGGTTGAGAGGCAAACGGATTAAAGCTGGCTGATAGCCCTTCAACCTCTAACCGCTTCAGACGCTGCGAGGTAACGCGGCATTAGGGATTTTATTGAGAGATTAGAGGGGTTAACGACCCAAAAATCGGTTCAAAAGGAGCTATATCACGCGAGTCGGTGCTACGCCCGGCAATCCGATCACACGTTGATGACGGTGCGATAACACGCCCCGGCGATTCCGAAAGCACGACCAATCTGTGATGATAGCACGTTGTGCCGGGTGTCCATTTCAGTGATCCGCGACCGCTGTCGCGCCCTCCTTCGCGCCGATATCCATCAACGTCGGCAAGGCGGGATCGGTGCGTCGCCAGTTTGGCAGACTGCTGCTATTGGGATCGCCCCTCTGGACGAAATTGGCCAGATAGCGGCTGCTGATCCGGCCGATCGCGCGATCCGTGTCCGTCGTCGCGTCGCCATATTTCACCGCGACCGTGTCGAAGAAATAGGGGATTTCGCTGGCATGGCCCGCGCCCTTCGTCGCCGCGGTCCGCAGCGCCTGTGCGACATAGGAAAAGCGATAATGGTAGGTCGGCACGCCTGCCCGCGCGAATAGTTGCGCCATCGTGCGCGCGCCCGTCACCATCGGCCCGGTCGGCCCGCCAATATCGTCGCTGGTCGCACCGATCATCACCGGCACTTTGGCGAAGCGGCCCGCCCGATAGGCGTCCAGGCTATCGACCGCGACCCGGCCGTCGGCGACCGGGCTGCTGTGGGTGCGCGGGCCGGCCGCAAACAGCGCCGCCAGGTTCAGCCCATCCACCACGGCATCGGCAGGCAACGCTCGCAATTTCGTCAGCGCGTGGGGATCGTCCGGCGCGATGCCCTGCTTCTGCCCGAACGCCGCGCCCGTCGCCTCTGCCGCCGCCAGCGTGGCGTCGCTCATCGGCATCGGCCCGCCGGACTGGATCACCGCCTTGTGGAACAGGCCCTGCGCCATCGGCGACGTCAGCAGCGCATGGACCGACATGCCGCCCGCGCTTTCGCCCATGATGGTGACATTGCCCGGGTCGCCGCCGAACGCGGCTATATTATCCCGCACCCAGCGCAGCGCCGCGATCTGGTCCATATAGCCATAATTGGCCTGCCGCCCCTCGTCCGCATCTGCCCTGGTCAGCGCGGGATGCGCAAAAGTGCCAAATCGCCCCAGCCGATAGTTGAAGCTGACCACCATGATGCCCTGCCGCGCCAGCGCCGCCCCCGCATAGGTCGGCGGCGACGACCCGCCATTGACGAAGCCGCCGCCATAGATCCAGACCATCACCGGCAGCTTGGCGGTCCGCCCCTGCGGCTTCCACACATTCATATACAGGCAATCCTCCGCCGGCGGCGTGCCCAGCGGCGCGGCGTCGCTGGGGAAGGGGAGTTGCATACAGTCATGGCCATAGCGGCTGGCGTCGCGCACGCCCTGCCAGCGCAACACCGGCTGCGGCGCGCGCCAGCGTAGCTCGCCCACCGGCGGCGCGGCGAAGGGAATGCCCTTGAACGCGACGACGCCCTCCTCATTCACCCCGCGCAGTGCGCCGTCCGCGATGGTGACGACCGGCGCCATATCCGACCGTGCATGGACGGCGGGCGTACTCAGGGCAGCGGCCAACAGCAAGACGCGCAAGGGCAAAGCCATCTCTATTCTTCAATCTGTCATGGCAACGGCAGCGCCACGACCCGATCCTCCCGCGCCGATATCCAGGCCGCCTCGATGACTTCCTGCACAGCCACGGCTTCGTCCAGCGAAATCGGCGGATTGCTGCCGGTCGCCCATGTATCTGCCAGTTGCCGGTACAATTGTTCCTGGCATCCCGTTGCCGCCGGCAGCCGCGTCACCCCGCCATCGCCGTCATATACCTCGACCGGATCGGGATCGACGCCCCATCCGGCATCGCCCGTGCGCATGCCTGCAATCAACTGCGCCTCTTGGCGATCGAGCCGCCGCTTGACGAGCGATCCCTTGTCGCCATGCACGGCGAAACGCGGACTACCGCCGCCGCCAGCATCGGGGGCATTCAGGCTGGCGTGCAGCACAACGCGCATCCCGTCATAGCGCAACACCACATGCGCCCAATCGTCAGATGCCGATCCGGGGCGCAGCGCGACGATATCGGCGCTCACAGCCAACGGCCGCCCGAACAGCACCAGCGCCTGATCGACCAGATGCGGCCCCAGGTCGAACCACACCCCCGATCCGGCCGATCCATCCTCCCGCCAGCGGTCGCGCACCTGTGGCCGGAACCGGTCGAAATGCGATTCGAAATGCGTGACCCGACCGATCACGCCTGCCCCAATCGCGGCCCGAATGCTCAGAAAATCGCTGTCGAACCGGCGATTGTGGAACGCCGCCAATTGTCGCCCGCTGCTGCGGGCCAGCGCCGCCAGCGATCGCGCCTCGTCCAGCGACAGCGCGAAGGGCTTGTCCACCACCACATGCTTGCCCGCGCGCATCGCATCCGCAGCCATCGCTGCATGTGTCGCACTCGGCGTCGCAACCACCACAGCTTGTATCGACATATCGGCCAGCAGCGCCTCGGCGCTCGCCACGCACCGGATCGCCGGGTCGAGCGTTGCGACCTCTTCCACACGGCTGGTGACGATCGCCGCCAGTTCCAGCCCCGGCGAAGCGCGGATCAGCGGCGCATGAAAGACGCGCCCCGCCATGCCATAGCCGACCAGGCCGACCCTGATCCGCGTCGTCACGATGGTAATGCCCCGGCCACCACCGGCGCCAGCTTGCCCACGATTACACCCACGCCTTTGTCATTGGGGTGGATGCCATCGGGCAGTTGCAACGCCCGGTCGCCGATGACCCCCTCCAGCATGAAGGGATAGAGCGCTGCGTCATATTTGCGCGCCAAATCGGCAAAGATGGGATTGAAAACCGCGGCATAGTCCGGCCCCATATTGGGCGACGCCAGCATCCCGGTCAGCAGGACCGGGATTCCGCGCTTCTTCAATTCCGCCAATATCGCGTCCAGATTGGCCCGCGTCTTGGTCGGCGAAAGACCGCGCAGCATGTCATTGCCGCCCAGGCCCACCAGCACCAGGTCGGGTTTGCGCGGCAATCCGTCCAGCGTGAAGGCGAGCCGAGACAGCCCCGCCGCGGTCGTATCGCCCGACACACCGGCATTGACGACCCGCGCCTTTACTCCGCGCGCCTTGAGCGCCGCTTCCAGAACGGGCGCTAATCCTTTGTCCTGGTCCAGATTATAGCCGGCATAAAGACTGTCGCCGAACGCCACCACCAGCCGTTCGTCCGCTACCGGCGTGGCCGCCGCCGCGGCGTTGGCGCCCGGCCTGTCATCCCCGACCGCGGACGGCGCAGCTGTTTTATCCGAACAAGCCACCGCCAGTTGGACAATCAGCGCCAACGCCCCATATTGCATCCATCTGCCCGCCAAGGAGCGCTCCTTTTTCATGCATTTGCCCATTGATCCCGCCACTATCGCGATCCGCGCGCAGGATGTCACGCTTTCGCTTGGAACGCGCGATGCGCCGGTGGCGATCCTCAAGGGGGTCGATTTGACCATCTTGCGCGGCGAAAGCCTGGCGATTCTGGGCGCATCGGGATCGGGCAAAAGCTCGCTGATGGCGGTGCTGTCGGGCCTGGAGCGCGCCAGCGGTGGCAACGTCAGCGTGGGCGGCGTGGATTTCGGCGCGCTGGACGAAGATGCGCTGGCCCGCGCCCGGCGTGGACGCATTGGCATCATCCTGCAAAGCTTTCATCTGCTCCCCACCATGACCGCGCATGAAAATGTCGCCGTGCCGCTCGAATTGGCTGGCCATGCCGATGCCTTCGATCGCGCGGCCGACGAATTGCGCGCTGTGGGCCTGGGCCATCGGCTCGACCATTATCCCGCGCAACTCTCTGGCGGCGAGCAGCAGCGTGTCGCCATCGCCCGCGCCGTCGCCCCGCGACCGACGCTGATCTTCGCCGACGAACCGACCGGCAATCTGGATGCCACCACGGGCGTCACCATCATGGACCTGTTGTTCGAACGGCAACGCGCGGCGGGGGCCACGCTGGTCATCATCACCCATGATCCGACGCTGGCGGATCGGTGCGGTCGGATCGTGGAAATGCGCGATGGCCTCATCTTCTCGGATCGCGCCGCATGAACGCCATCGGTTGGAGCGCAAGCTGGCGCATCGCCCGGCGCGACCTGCATCTGGGCTTTCGCGGCCTGCGCCTCCTCTTCCTCTGCCTGTTCCTGGGCGTCGCCACGCTCGCCGCGATCGGCAGCCTGACCGCCGCGATCACGCAGGAATTGAGCGACCGGGGCCGCAATTTGCTAGGCGGTGACATCGAAATCGCCATGACGCAGCGTGAAGCGCGCCTGGGCGACAAGGAAGCCTTCCGTCAGCTCGGCACGCTCAGCGAAACCATCCGCCTACGCGCCATGGCGCAGAGGGACGGCCAAATTCAGCCAAGCGGGACGGGCAGGGGGGACGCACCGCCCGCCGTCCTCACCGAACTCAAGGGCGTAGATACGCTCTACCCGCTTTATGGCAAGCTCACCCTGCGTAAAGGCACGTACCGCCCCCTCGATCCCGACCAAATCCTGATCGGCGACGCCTTGGCTGAGCGGCTGGACGTCCGTCCCGGTGACCGCCTGCGCTATGGCACCGCCAGCTTCACCGTCGCCGCCATCATCGCCCACGAACCCGATCGCCTGGGCGAAGGCTTTACCCTTGGCCCCGTCGCCATCGTCTCGCTCGACGGCCTGCGCCGCACCGGCCTGATCCAGCCAGGCAGCCTCTATTCCAGCAAATATCGCATCCGCCTGGCCCCCGGTTTCGATCCCGCCACGGTGCGCAAGGACATGGAAAAGGCGCATGAGGCCGACGGCTGGACGCTCAAGGATCGGGATCGCGCCGCCCCCGGCGCCAATCGCTTCATCGAACGCATGGGGCAATTTCTCTCGCTGATAGGCCTCGCTGCGCTGGTCATTGCCGGCATCGGCGTCAGCAATGGCGTCGCCTCCTATCTTGCCGCCAAGCGGGGCGGCATCGCGACCTTGAAAGTGCTGGGCGCAACCTCGATCGACATCGGCCGCATCTACCGGATGCAGGTCGGCGCGGTGGCTATGCTCGGCATCGTGACCGGCCTGATCGTCGGCGCGCTCCTGCCACCGCTGATCGTCGCGCTGGCGGGCGACGTCCTGCCGGTCAGCCCCGGCTTCCGCCTCCATCCCATTCCGCTATTGACCAGCGCCGCTTACGGCCTGCTCATCGCCTTCCTCTTCACCTTCCCGCCGCTCGGCCGCGCCCGCACCCAACCGGCCGCGGCCATCTTCCGCGGCGCGGTGGAAAGCGGTAGCGGCATCGACCGGCGCAGCCTCGCCGCCATGAGCGCGGCAGGGGCTTTGCTCGTCGCCTTGGCGCTGCTCACCGCGCGCGAACCGCTCTTCTCCGCCGCCGTGCTGGGCGCGACCGCCGCCGTGCTTCTACTCCTGCTCGGCCTCGGCTGGGCCATCCGCCGCCTCGCCCTCATCGCGCCGCGCCCACGCCGCCCGCTGCTTCGCCTGGCGCTCGCCAATCTCCACCGCCCCGGCGCGCAGACCGCCGCGCTTATCGTGGCGTTGGGCCTCGCGCTCACCCTGTTCGTTACCCTGGCGGGTATCCAGACCAGCCTGGACAGCGAAATCCGCAATGTCGTGCCGGACAAGGCGCCCAACCAGTTCATCCTCGACATCCCGTCGACCCAGGCCGACCGTTTCCGCGCTATCGCCTTGCGCCAAGCCCCCGAAGCACAGCTCAACATCGTCCCTGCGCTGCGCGGCACGATCGTCGCCTATGGCGCGCAACGCGTCGCCGACCTCCAACAACTGCCTGAAGGGGCCTGGTTCCTGCGCGGCGAACGCGGCGTCACTTACAGCGCCATCCTGCCGCAGGGCAGCGATCTGACCGCTGGCCAATGGTGGCCGCGCGACTATACCGGTCCGCCGCTCGTCTCGCTCGATGAAGAAGCGGCGAAGGTCATGCAAATCGGCATCGGCGACACGCTGACCGTCAGCATATTGGGGCGCGAAATCACCGCCCGCATCGCCTCCCTGCGCAAGGTCAACTGGGACACGATGGGCTTCAACTATATCCTCGTCTTCTCGCCCAACGCGCTCGCCGCAGCGCCCCACAGCATGACCGCGACCATCACCATGGATGCGCGCCACGAAGGCGCCATGACCCGCGCGCTCCTATCGGCCTTCCCCGGCGTCTCGGTGATTGCGGTCGGCGATGTCATCGATCAGGTCGGCACCATTATGACGCAAATGTCGCGCGCTATCGTCGCCGCCGCCTCAGTCGCGATCCTGGCGGGGATCGCCGTGCTGGTCGGCGCGATCGCCGCCTCCCGTCAGGCGCGCAGCTATGACAGCGTGATCCTGAAAACGCTGGGCGCGACCCGCGGGCAGATATTGGCGGGCCAGGCGCTTGAATATGGCCTGCTCGCTTCCATGCTGGCGCTGGTCGCGCTGGCGCTGGGCACGACGGCCGCCTGGTTCGTCATCGTCCGCATCTTCGAATTTAGCTGGTCGCCCGACTGGCCGATCGTGCTGGCAACATTGGGCGGCGGCGCCCTGCTGACGCTGGGCATCGGCCTTGCCGGTGCGATTCCGCTGATGTCGGTCCGCCCGGCGCGCGCGCTGCGGCAGTTATAGCGGCCGGACCCGCGCCAAACGGCAGGGCACACGGTCCGGCACTGCCGTTTGGAGCATAGTGCCGCGCGCATCGGCATATCCTGCCGCCGTCTATTCTCTCCACAGAAGGCCGGCATGACCAGCACCGCAAGTCAAACCCGCACCCGTTCCTTCATCGACCTGCGCGCCTGGGCATCCGGCGCACATCCCGCCGCACCGTCGGCCGATCCCTTTTTGACCGCCCGCGCCGACCTGTCACTGGCGGAGGGGCCGATCAGCGTCGGCCTCATCGCCTTGCCGAAGGGCGCGGGGACCGTCGCCGCCCTCACTGCCGAAGAATTCATCATCGTGGAATCCGGCGCGGTCCGCATCGAACAGGCAGGCAAGACCGTGACGCTCACCGAAGGCGACAGCCTCCTGCTGCGCGACGGCGCGGCCTTCACCTGGTCGACCGATACCGATAGCCGCCTGCTCTTTATGCGTCGCACCGGTGGCCCCGCCGGCGACGGCGCGATCATCCCGGTTGACACCAACGCCCCGCTCGAACCGTCGGGCGCGCCGCTCGCCGAACTGCTGGTCGGCCCGACCCCGCAATGCCGCAACCATGGCGATTATAAATCGGCGGACGGCGAGTATATGGTCGGCACCTGGGATTCGACGCCTTACTACCGCCGCGCCATGGTCTATCGCCATTATGAACTCATGTACCTGCTCGACGGCAGCGTGACCTTCATCGACGAAGCTGGCACGGAAGGCACATTTGCCAAGGGCGACATCTTCTTGGTGCAGCAGGGCGCCAGTTGCAGCTGGGACAGCCAGGTCGATGTGAAGAAAGTCTATTGTATCTACCGCCCGGCCTGAACTCCCACCCGTTCGCTTCGAGCGAAGTCGAGAAGCGACAGGCGCTGTGTCAGCGTTTCTCGACCTTGGCGTGTCCTGAGCGCCCGCCTTGGCAGGCAGTCGGCTCGAAACAAACGGGCTTTCAAGCGAAGGGATCGAGCGTCCCCAGCCAGGCTACCATCCCGATAATGGCGATAGCCGCGCTGGTTTCCGCCAGCAGCGACAGCCGCAGATGCGCGATCGCGCGCTGCGGCGTCCCGCTCTCCAGCAGCGGCGTCAGGTGCCAGCGATTGAGCGCCGCCAGCCCCAGCATCAGTCCAAACAGCGCCAGCTTCGCGCCCAGCAGCCATCCATAAAGGCTGTCCGCCAGATCCGGGAGCTGCGCCAGCCCGACGATCATCACACCGTTGATGCCGCCGCTCACGACCAAGGTCGCAACGACCAGCGTCCCCATCAACGCAAAGCGCGACAGCATCGTGGCGATATGCTGCACCTCGGCCGTCGCAGGCCGTAGCGTCAGCACGGCATGGCACAGCACCACCAGCGCCCCGATCCATCCCGCGGCCGCCCAGATATGGGCGACATCGGCGACGCGATGCACGGTCCCGGCGATATCCTCGGTCGCTCCCGCATGGCCGGTCCACGCCAGCGTCGCCGCCGCGACGGCAGCGGGGATCAAAGTCAGGCGAGGGCAATTCGCGGACGCGAACACAATCGCCAGCAGCAGCGCACCATAGCGCACCGCCAACACCGGCCCGATCGGCGTCATGGTGAGCAATATGACGGCCGTTCGCCAATCGGCGGACGTGATCGGGTTGCCGGTCATCGCCGCCACGCTCGCCATCAGCCAGAGCGCGGACAGCGCCATGCCGCCCAGCGCCAACGCGACCAGCACACCGCGCCGACCCGCCATGCCCATCACCCACCAGAACAGCGGCAGGCCCATGAGCAGGGCGAGGTCGATCATCAGCGCAAAGCGCGCCCCGATCAACGCCCCCTCGATCATGACGGGTTACTTGACCTTGAAGCTGTAGCCGCCTTCCATCCTATGCTGGTCCGCGCCGACGATATGCCATTTCAGGTCATAGCTGCCGGCGGGCAGCGCGCGGGGGAAGGTCAGCGTCATGGTCTTGCCTTCAACGCTGGTCTTGAAGCCCTTGATCGGCATCACCGGATGGTCGCTCATGCCCGGCATCCCGGTCATCACCAGTTCCACGCCGCTCATCGGCGCCAGGAAGGTTTCGGAAAAGGTCAGGGTCAGCTTGGTCGGCTTGGCCACGGTCGCATTGGCGGCCGGCGTGGACGCCACCAGCTTATTATGTGCGCTCGCGACGCCGGGCAGCGCCAGCGCGAAAGCGGCGGCAGTCAGGAAATAGCGGTTCATGGCAATGTCTCCAACAGGGGGTGTCAGGGGCCATTACGCATGGACTTGCCGGACCCCTCGCCCCATGCGCATAATTTCCGCCTCATCCGCTGAGGGATGCACGTCCGCCGCGCGTATGCGGGACTGAGGATGGAGATGATGATGACCGATCTGGATCAGTTGCTGGCGACGGCGCGGGCGATGCCTGTCGATGCGCGGCTGGCGGACATGGACGCGGCCGTGATCGCCGGGCTTGGCCGGCGGCGCGAGCAGATGACCGCCCGGCGCAGCCTGATGCTGGCGGGCCTGCTGGCGGTTGGCATCGGCTGGGTCGGCAGCATCCTGCCAACCGCGCCTGCGCAGGCCGCGCCGCTGCCACTCGGCATGTCTGACTATGCCCCTTCGCGCCTGCTCGGCCAATGACGATCCGCCGCTATGCGCTGGTTGCGCTGGTCGCCTTCGCCGCCGCGCTGGCGGCCGTGCTGGTCGCGCGCACCTGGCTCGCGCCTGCGCCGCGTGTGGAAAGCGAAGTTCATGCCCTGTTGCATGAAAAACTGACACTCGACGCGACCCAGGAAAAGCGCATCCATGCTCTGGAAACCGCCTTCGCCTCACGCCACGAAGCGCTGGAGGCGGCCATGCGCGCCGACAATGAACGGCTCGCCACCGCAATCGCCGCCGAACATGGCTATGGCCCCAAAGTGGCCGAAGCGGTCGATCGCTCGCACCATGTCATGGGCCAACTGCAAAAGGAAACGCTCCAGCACATCTTTGCGATGCGCGGCGTGCTGCGGCCCGACCAGGCGGCGCAGTTCGACGCCGCCATCGTCAAGGCGCTGACCCAGCCCGCCCGGTGACGGCCGCGGCGCCCGAACCGGACGACCGGACCCTTGCCGCCCGCGCCCTGGCCGGGCAGCAATCGGCCTATGGCGCGCTGATGGCGCGGCATCGCGACGCCGTCTATCGGCTGGTGCGCGGTCATGTCGGCGATGGGGACGAAGCGCTCGACCTCACTCAGGAAAGTTTCGTCGCCGCCTTCGCCGCGCTCGCCCGCTATGATGGCGACCGCCCGTTCCGCGTCTGGATCGCCCGCATCGCGCTTAATAAATGCCGCGATTGGGCGCGCCGCCGCACGGTGCGGCGCTTCTTCACCTTCGCCAGACCCATCGACGACGCGCGCGACATCGCCGCCCTCGACGCCACGCCCGAACAGGCGCTCCACTCGCGCCGCGAACTCGCCCGCATCCATGCCGCCATCGCGTCGCTGCCCGCCAATCTCAAGGACGTCCTCCTCCTGCGCACGATCGAGCAGATGCGCCAGGCGGATACCGCGCAGGTGCTGGGTATCAGCGAAAAGGCCGTGGAAACCCGCCTCTACCGCGCCCGCGCCAAACTGGCCGAAATTTTGAGGGATTAGCGCGCCATTCACGTATGAAGGGGCATGAACGACCTTTCCCTTGATCGCCGCACCCTGTTCAAAAGCGCTGCTGCCCTGACGCTCGCTGGGGCCTTTCCCGCCTGGGCGCAAAGCGGCACGCCCGGCCTGCGCCCCGCACCGGGCATCCTGTCGGGCGACCGCATCGCACTCAGCGTGGGCGAAAGCCATTTCGGCACCGGCGGCCGCTCGGCCCATGCGATCACGATCAACGGCACCGTCCCCGCGCCGCTCATTCGCCTGCGCGAAGGCCAGCGCGTCCAGCTTGCCGTCACCAACACCCTGAAAGAAGACACCTCGATCCACTGGCACGGCCTGATCGTCCCCTTCCAGATGGACGGCGTGCCTGGCGTCAGCTTCCCCGGCATCGGTCCGGGCGAAACCTTCACCTATGACTTTCCCATCCGCCAGTCGGGCACCTATTGGTATCACAGCCATTCGGGCATGCAGGAGGCGATGGGCCATTATGGCCCGATCGTCATCGACCCCGCCGGCGTCGATCCGGTGCCGGCCACGCGCGAGCATGTGATCGTCCTGGCCGACTGGTCGCCGGTCCATCCGCATGTCCTGCTTAAGCGCCTGAAACAAATGGGCGGATACCATAATTTTCAGCGCCAGACGCTCGCCGGCCTGCTCGCGGGCAAGGACCAAAGCCTCAAGGACCGCATCGACTGGGGCAAGATGCGCATGGACCCCACCGACATTTCCGACGTCACCGGTTCCACCTACAGCTTCCTCATCAACGGTCATGGCACGCCCGAAAACTGGACCGGGCTTTTTACCCCCGGCGAGCGCGTCCGCCTGCGGATCATCAACGCCTCGGCCATGACCAATTTCAACGTCCGCCTCCCCGGCCTGCCCATGGCCGTGGTCCAGTGCGACGGCCAGCATGTTCAGCCGGTCGACACCGACGAGTTTCAGATCGGCATCGCCGAAACCTATGACGTGATCGTCCAGCCGACCGAAGCCAAAGCCTACGCCCTGATCGCCGAAGCTATCGATCGCTCCGGCCAGGTCCGCGCCACGCTCGCCCCGCAACTCGGCATGGTCGCGCCGATCCCCAACCTTCGCCAGCGCCCGCTGCTCACCATGAAGGACATGGGCATGGACATGGCGGGTATGGATATGGGGCAGGGGGGCGTGATCGATTTGAGCAAGCCCGCCAATGACAGCATGTCGGGCCATAGCATGAAAATGCTCGACCCGTCGGTCGCCCCCGAAGTCCCGATGGGACCGGGCGTCGCAACGCTATCCTCCATGCCCGCCGATCGCACTGCCGACCGGCCGACGGGTCTGGAGGATGTCGACCATCGCGTTCTTACCTACGCCGATCTGCGCGCGCTCGAACCCAATCAGGACATCCGCACGCCCACCCGATCGGTCGACATCCACCTGACCGCGAACATGGAACGCTATATGTGGTCCTTCGACGGGGTGAAGCTGTCCGACGGCGCGGACCCCATCGCCTTCCGCCACAATGAGCGGGTCCGCATCACCCTCATCAACGACACGATGATGCCGCACCCCATCCATATCCATGGTCATTTCTTCCAATTGCTGACCGGCGATGATCCCACCCACAATCCGCGCAAGCATACGGTCAACGTCCTGCCCGGCGGCAAGATCAGCTTCGACCTCACCGCCGATGCCCTGGGCGACTGGGCCTTTCACTGTCATATGCTGATGCACATGCACACAGGGATGATGCGCGTCGTCACCGTCCGCCCCGCGGAGGACGCAGCATGAAGCGCCTGCTCGCCGCCGCCCTGCTCGCTGGCATCGCAACGCAAGCAATCGCGCAAGACCATAGCCAGATGGACCATGGCGCCCATCAAATGCCGCAGGCGAAAGCAGCACCAGAGCCAGCCGAACCCGCCGATCCACACGCCGGCCATGCCGCTCCCGCGCCAGCGGAACCGGCCGATCCACACGCCGGCCACACCATGCCCGCATCGGACGATGGCGTGCCCAAAGGCGTCGCTCCCCCGGTCCCGACCGATCACGCCGCCGATGCCTTGTACGATCCTGCCACCATGGCCCGCGCCCGCGCCGCGATGCTCAAGGAAAGCGGCGGGATGACCTTCTCCCAACTCATGATCGACCGCCTGGAATATCGCGCGCAAAAGGGGGCGGACGGCTACGCCTGGGAAGGCGAAGGCTGGATCGGCGGCGACATCGATCGCCTCGCCATCAAGTCGGAAGGGGAGGGCGAAGTCGGCGGCCCGCTCGAAAGCGCCGAACTCCAGGCGCTCTACAGTCGCGCGATCGACCCTTGGTGGAATCTCGTCGCGGGCGTCCGCCAGGATTTCCGCCCGCAACCCCAGCGCACCTATGCCACGATCGGCATCGAAGGCCTCGCCCCCTATTGGTTCGAAGTTGAGGCGCAGGCCTTCCTCTCCGACAAGGGCGACGCCCATGTCCGGGTCGAGGGCAGCTACGACCAGCGCATCACCCAGCGCCTTATCCTGCAACCCGCCGCCGAAGTGAATATCGCCGCGCAGGACGTGGCCGAACTCGGCATCGGATCCGGCCTGTCCACCATCGAACTCGGCCTGCGCCTGCGCTACGAATTGGCCCGCGAATTTGCACCCTATATCGGCGTCCATTGGGAACGCAGCCTTGGCGATACCGCCCGTTACGCCCGCGCCGCGGGGAAGGGGGTGTCGGCCACCAGCCTGGTGATGGGCATCCGCTTCTGGTTCTAACCCATGATGACACTCGCTATAACCGTTCGTCCTAAGTAGCCACTGGGCTTGTCGAAGTGGCGTAGCGAAGGATTATGCACCGCGCCTGATGCTTCGATACTTGAACAGCATCGACTTGGCTCAGACGCTACCCAGCACGAACGGGGTTGGGTCACCTCAATTTCGTCACGCTCTAAACAGTGCCCCCGCCTGTTCCCGCATGTGCGGGAACAGGCGGCGCTTCAATCGCGCAACCGCAAATGCCGCTCCGCCAGCGCGACATGCAGCTTGATACCCAGCCCCAGCACATCGTCGTTGAAATCATAATGCGGATTGTGCAGCGGCGCGGAGCCTTCCGCCTTCGCCTGCCCCAGCCAGATATAGGCGCCCTTGCACGCCTGCAGCATGAAGGCGAAATCCTCCGAAGTGAAAGCCGGATCGGGCGCCAGTTGCGCCACCCCCACAGTTGCCGCCGCGTCCAGTGCTTCCTGCGCCGCCTCCGCATCATTGATCGTCGCGGGATAATAGCGCTGATAATCTACAACCGCGGTCAATTCGTTCGCCATCGCTACTCCGGCCGCAATCTCGCGAATGGACGCTTCGATCCGGTCCTGCACCTTCGGATCGAACGTCCGCACAGTCCCTGAAACCGTCACCAATTCGGGGATCACATTATGCGTATGCCCGCCATGGATCTGCGTGATAGACAGCACCGCGGACGCCGTCGGCGCAATCCGGCGCGACACGATGGCATTTAATTGCTGCACCAATGCTGCTGCAGCAAAAATCGCGTCGGGCGTATCCTGCGGGATCGCCGCATGGCCACCGCGCCCCTCCAGCTGGATCTCGAACTTATCCGCCGCGCCCATGATCGGGCCGGGCCGCGTCGCGATCGTACCGGCGGGCAGGTCGGGCCAATTATGCAGCCCGAACACGCGGTCGCATGGAAAACGTTCGAACAATCCCTCATTGACCATCTCGCGCGCGCCGCCCTGGCCTTCCTCGGCGGGTTGGAAGAAGAAATTCACCGTCCCATCGAAATTCCGGCTGCGGCTCAAATGCTGCGCCGCGCCCAGCAGCATGGCGACATGCCCGTCATGACCACAGCCATGGAAAGACCCCGGCGTCGTGCTGGCATAGGGCAGGTTGGTCTGCTCATGGATCGGCAGCGCATCCATGTCCGCGCGCAACCCGATGCTGCGCCCCGACGTGCCGTTGCGCAACACGCCGACCACGCCGGTCCGCCCGATCCCCTCATGCACCTCCAGCCCCAGCGCCCGCAATTGCTCGGCAATGCGGCCTGCGGTGCGATGCTCGCAAAAACCCAGTTCGGGATGGGCATGAATATCGCGGCGGAATGCGATCAGCGGTTCGATCAGGTCGGTGATGTCGGTCATGGCAAAAACTGAGTTCCTGTATTCCATTCCGTTCCCCGGCGAAGGCCGGAGTCCAGATCAAACGGTCGAACTGTACCCCGGCCTTTGCCGGGGAACGCTACACAAAGGCGCCACTACGATCCTAACGCTGTTCCCCAAACAGATGCTGGATCGGATAATGATGTTTGATGAAGGGCGACTTGATCACGACATAGCTGAAATATTTCTCGATGCCGTAATCGCTCTCCAGCATCCCCTCAATGATCGACTGATAATGGCCCACGCCGCGCGTCACGAATTTCAGCAGATAATCATATCCGCCGCTCACCAGATGGCACTCGACGATCTCGTCCAGCTTGCGGATGCGCGTCTCGAACCGGGAAAAATCGCCCGCCCGGTGCTCGGTCAACGTCACTTCGGTAAAGACGGTCAGATATTCGCCCAGCTTGTGCAGGTTGATATGCGCGCCATAGCCAGTGATGTAACCGGCTTTCTCCAGCCGTTTGACCCGCGTCAGGCAGGGGCTGGGGGACAGGCCGACGGCGTCGGCCAACTCGACATTGGTGATCCGGCCCGACTGCTGAAGCTGCGTCAGGATTTTCAGGTCGATCCTGTCCAGTCTGGGTCCGCCCAACATATGCCTTGCTCCCCGTTTCTTATCCCAGCGCCGCGCGAATATCCGCTTCTTCCAGCATATCGTCCAGCGTCTTGGCGATGCGGGCGAATATCTCGTCCATCTCCCCGTCGGTGGCACACAATGCAGGCGCCAGGCCGATAATATTGTCGGCGAACGCGCGGAAGATGACGCCATTGTCATAGGCTTTGGCGAACAGCCGGTCGGCCAGTTTGAGCCCCGGGTCGAACCGCGCCTTGCGGCCCTTGTCCGAGACCAACTCGATCGCGCCCAGCAGGCCCCGTCCGCGCGTGTCGCCCACCATCGGATGATCGGCGAGGCCAGCCAGCCCAGCGTCGAAGCGCGCCGCGACCTTCTGCCCGTTCGCCAATATGCCGCCATCGGTATAGAGGCGCAGCACTTCCAGCCCCACCGCCGCACTCACCGGATGCCCCGAATAGGTCGCACCATGGCCGATCGCGAGTTCGGGCGCCGCGCCGTCGGCGATCCCCTCATAGATTTTGCCCGACATCAGCAACGCGCCCATCGGCACATAACCGGCGGTCAGCCCCTTGGCCAACGTCATCAGGTCCGGCGTCACCCCCTCCGCTTCGCACGCGAACATCGGCCCGGTGCGGCCAAAGCCGGTGATGACCTCATCGGTGACGAACAGGATATCTAGCTGCGTGCATGTTTCGCGCATGGCCTTCAGCCAGCCGACCGGCGGCACGATCACGCCGCCCGATCCCTGGATCGGCTCGCAGAAGAACGCAGCGACATTATCCGCGCCTAGCTGCGCCACCTTGTCCTTCAATTCCTGCACCGACCGCGCGATGATGGCGGCATCGTCGCCCTCCAAATCGCTGCGATAGGGGTAGGGCGACGCGATATGATGCTGCCAGCGCAGCGGCAGGTCGAACCCGCGATGGAAATTGGCCAGCGCCGTCAGCCCCGCGCCCGTGCTGCTCGACCCATGATAGCCGCGCTCCAGCGCGATGAACTGCTTCTTTTCCGGCTTGCCGATCGCGTTATAATAATGGGTGATATAGCGGATCGCGCTGTCCACCGCATCCGATCCGCCCAGCGTGAAATAGACATGGTCCAGCCCTTCGGGGCTTAAGTCCACCAGGCGTTGGGCCAGCCGCACCGCCGGCTCGCTGCCGAAATGGAAATAGCCCGTCGCATAGGGCAACCGCCGCATCTGCTCGGCCGCCACCTCGGCGATGCTGTCTTGACCATAGCCGACATTGACGCACCATAGCCCGGCAAAGGCGTCGAGCAGTTCCCGGCCCTCCATATCCTTCAGCCACATGCCCTTGCCGCTTTCCAGCAGCGTCGCGCCGCGCGCCTCATGCCCCCGAAACGAGGTTACGGGATGGATCAGGTGATCGCGGTCGATGTCCAGCAGGGATCGGTTGGAATGCAGCGTCATCAAGGGGGCTCGCCATTGTTGGTCTCGGGTCAGCCTATCCTTATGCCGCGGAGCGAAAGCCCGATATGGGGTGAATAGGCACTGTCGCCCGCTGTTATCGCAAACCAACGCAGCATAATCTGCTGCTGTCCTACAAGGTGGCTGATGTGCTACCTAAGTTACCTAAGTGCAGTGTTCCCGCGCAGGCGGGAACCCAGTCCCGCGGTCTGATCGATTCCCCGCTTACGCGGGCACACGCTAACGTCCTTAAAGGGCAGTCGGCTCAGGCGAAACTACCGTCCGGGGCGCTGCCGACCCGATCCCTTCCGCTTTCGGATAGGATCAGGCCGATGCAACAAAATGTCGTGATCGGCGGGAAATATGCGAAGTTAAGCCGCGATTTTCCTATTCACGCCAGCGCGTCGGCAATCGCCTTCCCGCATTGCTCGGTGGTCGCCTTGCCCTTCAGGTCGCCAGTCCGCAGGCCCGGTTCCGCCAGCACCGTCTCCACCGCGCGCATGATGGCGGCGGCGGCATCCGCCTCGCCCAGATGCTCCAGCATCATCGCCGCCGACCAAATTTGCCCGACCGGATTGGCCACTCCCAAACCTGCAATATCGGGCGCGGAGCCATGGACCGGCTCGAACAGCGACGGATGCGTCCCGTCCGGGTTGATATTACCCGACGGCGCCACGCCGATCGTCCCGGTGCAGGCCGGGCCAAGATCGGACAATATGTCGCCGAACAGGTTGGACGCCACCACTACGTCGAACCGGTCGGGGTTCAGCACGAACTGCGCGGTCAAAATGTCGATATGATATTTGTCATGGGTGACGGTCGGATAGTTTTTGGCCATCTCTACCACCCGTTCGTCCCACCAGGGCATGGTGATGGCGATGCCGTTGGACTTGGTCGCCGACGTGACATGCTTGCGCGTCCGCGTCGCGGCCAGGTCGAACGCATAGCGCAGCACCCGGTCAGTGCCATGCCGCGTCATCACGGTCTCCTGGATCACGATCTCGCGATCGGTGCCGGGGAACATCTTGCCGCCGACCGAACTATATTCTCCTTCCGTATTCTCGCGCACGACCCAGAAATCAATGTCGCCCGGCTCGCGCCCGACCAGCGGACACGGCACGCCGGGCATCAGCCTGACGGGGCGCAGATTGACATATTGGTCATATTCGCGCCGGAACTGGAGCAGCGATCCCCACAGCGACACATGATCCGGCACCGTATCGGGCCAACCGACCGCGCCAAAGAAGATCGCATCGGGTTTGCCGATCCGGTCCTTCCAGTCGTCGGGCATCATCTGGCCATGCTTGGCGTAGTAATCGCAACAGGCGAAATCCTGCCATGTCTGCGTAATGCCGAACCCATAAAGGCTCGCCGCGCGCTCCAGCACGCGAATACCTTCCGGCATGACTTCCTTGCCGATCCCGTCGCCGGGAATGACGGAGATATTGTAATGACGCACCATAAATCTCCCGTTCGGGCTGAGCCTGTCGAAGCCCTCTACGTCTTGCGAGAAAAGCGCTTAGACAGGGTCAGCGCGAACGGATGAAAAGGGGCAATTACAGCTTCAGCCCCGCGATATGGAACGCCTTGGTCTCCAGATATTCCTCGATCCCCGCATGCGCGCCCTCGCGGCCCAGGCCCGACATCTTCACCCCACCGAACGGCGCGACCTCCATCGCGATCGCCCCGCTGTTGAGCGCGACCATCCCCGCCTCCAGCCGCTCCGCCACGCGAAAGGCGCGATGCAGATTTTCGGTATAGAAATAGGCGGCCAGGCCATAGCTGGTGGCGTTGGCCAGTTCGATCCCTTCCTCTTCATGGGTGAAGCGGAACAAGGGCGCGACCGGCCCGAACGTCTCTTCCTGCGCCAACCGCATATCCCGCGTGGCCCCTGTCAGGACCACCGGCGTCGCAAACCGATCGCCCGTTGCCCCCTCCGGCGCCTGCGCGAACAAAGTCGCCCCATGCGCCAGCGCATCCTCGACATGCGCCTGCACCTTCTGCGCGGCGGCCACGTTGATCAGCGGCCCGATCGTGCTGCCCGGCATGTCGCCCGGCGCGACATTCAGCGCGGACACGGCCTTGGCCAGCTTCTCGGCGAACTGGTCATAGACGCTGTCCTGCACTAATATCCGATTGGCGCATACACAGGTCTGCCCCGCATTGCGGAACTTGCTGACCATCGCGCTTGCGACGGCAATGTCGATATCGGCGTCGTCGAACACGATCAGCGGCGCATTGCCACCCAGCTCGAAGCTCACCCGCTTGATCGTGTCCGCACATTGCCGCATCAGTAGCGCGCCCACCCGCGTCGACCCGGTGAAGGACAATTTGCGCACCACCGGACTGGCGGTCAGCGCCCCGCCGATCGCGCTCGGCATACCCGTGACGATATTGAACACGCCCGCCGGAAAACCCGCTTCCTGCGCCAGCTTCGCCAGCGCCAGCGCGCTGAACGGCGTCAGTTCGGAAGGCTTGACCACCACCGGGCAACCCGCAGCCAACGCGGGTGCGCATTTGCGTGTAATCATCGCGGCGGGGAAATTCCACGGCGTGATCGCCGCCGAAACGCCTACCGGCTCCTTCATCACCAATATGCGGCGATTGGCCTCTGGCGCGGGGACGATGCCGCCATCGACGCGGCGGCCTTCCTCGGCGAACCATTTGATGAAGCTGGCGGCATAGCGAATTTCGCCCTCGGCCTCCGCGATCGGCTTGCCCTGCTCGGCAGTCATGATCCGGCCCAGATCGCTCACATTGGCCAGCACCAGCGCGTGCCAGCGCTCCAGCACGGCCGCGCGATCGGCCGCCGTCCGCGCCTTCCACGCCGGGAAAGCCACCTCCGCCGCTGCGATCGCCGCCAGCGTATCGGCCTCGCCACAATCGGGCACGGCGCCGATTATCGCCCCGGTGGCGGGATTATCGACCGGCACGGTCGCGCCGGACGCCGCACCGACCCAGTCGCCGCCAATAAAGGCCTGTTGGATGAAAAGGGCGGGATTATGGAGAGTGAGGGTCATCCGAGCGCCTGTGTGGTAAGAGAGAAGGTCGTGACCGAAGGATCGATCGTCGGTTGCAGCCCGCGCACCATGCGCACCACCCGGCCGACACAAGGCAGGCCCAGTTCATCGAGCCAGCCGCCAAGCCCGCTTTCTTTGGGTATGTCCAACCGGCAGAACATGCCGCTATTGGACCCCAGCCAATGGGAAATCAGCGCCTTCGCCCCGCCCGTGTCCGGCGCGATCGTCGGCCCGACGACATAGCCGCGCCCAAAGCGGCGGAACAGCGCGAAGCCCACCGGCTCGTTGCGGCGCGTCAGCACCACGCCCTGCGCGCCTGGCACCAGCGCGTCGAGCAGCGCGTCGCGGTCCATCCCCGTCGCGCGCCGCGCCAGGTCATGCAATGTGCCCATGTCCTTCACGCCCAATGGCCGCACCCGCTCGTCGGGGATCAACTCCGCCATCGGCACGGCAAAGGCGGCGCCCTGATGCTGGAACACCGGACCGATGGGTTCGAACCCCAGCTTGCGATAGAGCGGCGCGCCCTCATCCGTCGCGTTCAGCAGCACTGTGCGGTCGCCCAGATCGCCCAGCACCGCCTCCATCAACCGGCGGCCCAGCCCCATGCCCTGCGCTTGGGGCGACACGATCACCATCCCCAGCGTTGCGGCATCCGCGCCATAGAGCCAGGCCATGGCCGTCCCTATGACTGCACCATCACGCTCAACAACATAGCCAAAGCCCAGCCCGAACAGCATCTCCCAATCCTCGATGCGATGCGGCCATTTTTGTTCGCTCGATAGGGTATGGGCGGCGGCCAGATCCTCGACGGTCATCCGCCGCAGGTCCACCATCGCCTCTATGCCGGTCGCCATGCGTCTTGCTCCTTGGCGGGAAAGGGACGCCCGCCTGCCTCTATTCGGAATCAGTGGCCGGACATTAGGAGGGCGCGCCAAGCATTGGCTGCTGCCTTCGCCCTGATTTTGGAAGATTATCGCGCACATTTTCCCCTGCCACTGCAACAAATGCCGTGACGCGCGCCTATTTTGTCGGAATGTCCGAATGAAGGAGATTATGCCGTGACCGGTTTCGACCCCGATCAGATCAGCCTTCCCCAGGCGAATAACTTCATCTGCGGCCGGCGCGTAGCCGGGCGCGGACCCGCGATCATCGTGCGCCGGCCGTCCGACGGCCGTATCCAGGCCGAACTCGACAGCGTCGATGCCGACCAGCTCATTGAAGCGGTCGCCGATGCCCAGCGCGCCTATAAGCGCAGCGGCTGGGCGCAGACCGATCCGCGCGGCCGGATGAAGGTGATGCGCCGCTGGGCCGACCTGATCGAGGCTGACGCCGCGACACTCGCCCCGCTCGAAGCCCTGGGGTCGACCCGGATGCTCAAGGAAATCAACGCCTGGGATTTGAGCTACACCGCCGAAACCATCCGCTTCTTCGCCGAATGGGCAGACAAGGTCGGCGGCGAAGTGGCGTCCACCACACCCGACAAGCTGGGCCTCACCATCACCGAACCCTATGGCGTCGTCGCGGCGATCGCGCCGTGGAACCTGCCGCTGGTCATGGCCGCCTGGAAGATCGCGCCCGCCATCGCCGCGGGCAACAGCATCGTCCTCAAACCCTCCGAAATGACCCCCTTCAGCATCGTCCGCCTGGCTGAACTGGCGATCGAGGCGGGCTTGCCCGCAGGCATCTTCAACATCGTCCAGGGCGACGGCCGCTCGGTCGGCGATCCGTTGGTGCGCCGCCCGGAAGTTGCGAAGGTCACCTTCACCGGCTCCACCCGTACCGGCGCTGCGATCATGGCGGCCTGCGCGCAAGCCGGGCCGAAGCCGGTGACGCTGGAGCTGGGCGGCAAAAGCCCGCAGATCATCTTCGCCGACGCGGGCCTCGACAAGGCGGCGGCACTCGTCGCCCGCGCCATCACCTTGAATGCCGGCCAGGTCTGCGTCGCCGGATCGCGCCTGCTGGTGCAGGACAAAGTCGCGGAAGAAGTGATCGATCGCCTCGTCACCGCCTTCGCCGCGCATCGGGCAGGGCCGACTTGGGTCGCCGACACCACGCTCGGCCCGATCATCTCCGAAGGCCAACTCGACCGCATGGCCGGCATTGTCGGCCGCGCGACCGCGGCGGGGGCCGAAGTCCTGACCGGCGGAGGCCGGGCGACCGCGCCGCAGGAGGGCAGCTATTTCGCGCCGACCCTGCTGACCAATGTCGACCAGAAAAGCGAAGTCGTGCAGGGCGAAATCTTCGGCCCGGTGCTGACCGTCCAGACCTTCGCCGATGAGGAAGAAGCCTATGCGCTGGCGAACGACAGCGACTATGGCCTGGCCGCCGGCGTCCATACCGGCGATCTCAGCCGGGCCTTGCGCGCCACCCGGTCGGTCGAAGCTGGCACCATCTGGGTCAATCGCTACGGCCGCAGCAACGACTTCATTCTGCCCACCGGCGGCTATAAACAATCGGGCATCGGCAAGGATCTGGGCCGCGAAGCCTATATGGCGAACCTCAAGACCAAGGTGGCGTTGATCGAGTTTTGATATTGGGCACGGGTGCTCCATGTGTTACATCGCACATAACATGCAACACATGGACCGACGTTCCTATGAATGAAGCCACCTTCACCTTTCGCGTCGATGAAGAGCTGAAAGGCCGCTTCGCCCGCGCCGCCAAGGCGCAGGATCGCACCGGCGCACAGTTGCTGCGTGATTTCATGCGCGATGTCGTACAGCGCGAAGAACGGGCTGAAAGCCACGACGCCTGGTTTCGCCGCCAAGTCGAAATTGGGCAAGCGTCGGCCCAGGCGGGCCATCTAATTGGGAGCGAGGATGTCGAGGCGCATTTCGCCGCACGTCGGGCCGCCACCTTGCGGAAGCTAGATGAGACGCAATGACGCTGCACTGGACGGCGGAGGCCGTCGCGGATCGTAACGCCATTTACGACTATGTCGAAGCCCGCAGCCCGCGCGCCGCGATCAGCCTCGACACGCTCTTTTCGCAAAAGGCGGCCGATCTCGCCCGACATCCCGCCATGGGCCGCCCCGGCCGCGTGCCGGGCACGCGCGAATGGGTGGTCCACCGCAACTATATCCTGATCTATGACCAGACCGATACGGACGTCCGCATCCTGCGCCTGCTCCACGCCGCGCGCCAATGGCCGCCGCGCCTCTGATCCACGCCGTTATCCCGCCGCGAACCGCTCGATCCTATACGGCGCCATCGGAATATCCGTCCCGCCCTTGGCGATAATCTCGGCCATGGTTTCGCCCACGCCCGGCCCGATCTGGAATCCCGACCCGGAAAATCCGAACGCATAATAGAGGCCGCTGGTCGTCGCGCTCGGCCCCATCACAGGCTGGCTGTCGGGCATATAGCCCTCGATCCCGGACCAGACCCGGATGATGTTGAGCTTGCCCAGCATCGGCGCCAGCCGCCGGATATGCTTCAACTGGCTCATCGTGTTCTGCGGCTCGACATAGGCGCGATACTGGTCGGGGAAGGATGGCCCGCGCGTGCTGCCACCCAGCACGATATTGCCGCGCGCGACTTGGCGGAAATAGACCGTCTCCTCTTCGACCGGCGTCATCACGCCGACTGCGGGATGGATCGCATAGGGCACCGGCTCGGTCACGCTCATGTTCGGGCCCTTGGGCACGATCGGCACCGCCTCGCCGAACTGTGAGGACAAGGCGTTGCCCCACGCCCCCGCCGTCACCAGCAGGATCGGCGCGCGGAACGTCCGCCCGTCCGCCGCCGTGACGATAAAGTCTTCGCCCACCTTCTGCGCATCCACGATCTTCGTATTCTCATGCACCACAGCCCCCAGCCGCTCAGCGGCCCGCGCAAACGCAGGGGCAGCAAGCCGCGGATTGGCATGGCCATCGGTCGGCGAATAGGAACCGGCCAGCACGTCCGGCCCGAAAAAGGGGAATTTGTCGCGCAGCGCATTGCCGCTCAGCAATTCCAGGTCCAGCCCCTCCGCGCGAGCCTGCGCCGCATAATCCTCCATCGATCCGACAAGTTCTGGCCGTTCGCGATAGCAGACCCGGATATGCCCCGACTGGAGATACTCGACATCCGCCCCCAGCAGCTCACGCGACCGGCGCCAGATGGCGATGGCGCGATTGGCCAGCGGCAGCTGGTGAATCCCGCGCCCCTGCCGCCGCACATTGCCGAAATTCGTGCCGCTTGCCTGCCGCCCGATCAGGTCGGTTTCCAGCAGCGTGACCGACATCCCATGCCCGCGCAGGAACAGCGCGGCGGACGATCCCATCAATCCGCCGCCCACGATGATGACGTCGCTGGCGGCGCTCATTGCCCCGCTCATGTCTCGTCTCCGATCGCGACGGGCAGCGGTTTGACCGGCGCCTGCCCGCGCAGGCGGCCGACCTGCTCCACCGGCACGCCCGCCTCGGCCGCGATCAGCTCGGCCGCCGCCAGCCCGCAATAGCGCCCTTGGCACCGGCCCATGCCGACCCGGCTGAACGCCTTGGCCCGGTTGGCTTCCCGCGCACCCGTCTCGCGCATCACGCCACGCAGGTCGCCCGCGCTCACGCCCTCGCAACGGCACAATATCGCGTCGTCCGGCAAAGCGCCTGCCTGTTCGGCGGGCCACGGAAAAGCCGTCGCCAGCCCGCGGGCGAACTTGGCATAGTCGGCGACATCGCCCCGCAGCGACGCCATCTCGCCCTTATCTACCGGCAATCCCAAATCGCTCAGCGCCGCCAGCGCCGCCAACCGCCCGCTCGCCTCGGCCGACCGCGCGCCCAATATCTTCGCCCCGTCGCCGGCCAGATAGACACCCGCCACGCTCGACCGCCCGTCGCCATCCCGCTCCGGCAGCCATTGCCGTGTCCCGGCATCGAAAGCGAAAGCGCAGCGCGCCAGATCGGCCAATTGCGTCTCCGGCCGCAGATGATGCCCCATCGCCACCGCATCGCAGGCGATGCTCCGTTCCTTGCTGCCACCGTCTCGAAACCGCACGCCGCCGACGCCGACATCGGCATCGCCGATGATCTCCACCGGCGTCACGCCCAGATGCACCGCCACGCCCGCGCGCTTGATCGCCTGGGTCAGCTTGACGCCATTCCACAGCACCGACGGCATCGCCAGCAGGTCGGGCAGCGCCCTTACCCGCGCGGAAAAGGACGACGTGTCCAGCACCGCGGCAACATCCGCCCCCGCCTCCACATATTGGCTCGCCACCAGATAGAGCAACGGCCCCGATCCCATGAACACGACCCTATGCCCGATTGAAACCGCCTGGCTCTTGAGCGCCACCTGCGCCCCGCCCAGGCTGTAGACGCCCGCAAACTGCCATCCCTTGACCGGCATCAACCGATCGGTCGCGCCCGTGCAGAGCAGCAGCGCGTCGAACGGGATAGCGTGATGAACTGTCTGACTCGCTGTCCACACGTGCCCATCCGCAATGTTCCACACCAATGTCTCTGGCCGATAGTCGATCGCGCCCTTCAGCCCGTCGAAGGTCTCATGCAACGCCTGAGCCCGTCCGGCCTCGGTGCCATAGAGTTTCCTATAGGGCCGGGTGAAATTGTCCGGCTGACGGCGATAGATCTGTCCCCCGTCGCGCCGCCCCTCGTCGATCACGACCGGGCGGACGCCTGCCGCGACGCAGGCCTGCGCCGCGCGTGTCCCCGACGGGCCTGCGCCAACGATAATTATACGTGGTTCGGCCATGACGCCCCCGGCTGGCTGGTGATGATACGCTGGCCCGACGCGGCCAGGGTGGAACAGGCGCGCAGGCGGTCGCCACTCTCGGTCCACACCCAGCAATCCTGGCATGCCCCCATCAAACAGAATCCGGCCCGCTTCTCCGGCCCGAACTCGCTCTGGCGCAGCGTGCCGCCCGCGCTGAGCAGCGCGACCATCACCGTGTCGCCCTCCATCGCTGCGACGGGCGCGCCATCGACATGCAGGGTCACGGGCGGGCGATCAGTTTCGCCCAGTCGAACGAACCGGCTCATGACGGGATCAAACTTTCATCTCCATGATGGCACAATATGCGGCTTCCCTTATCCAGCCCGTGGCGGGGCGGCGGGGTGATGTTGCACAGGCCGTCCACCCGCGCAGCGCAGCGCGGCAGGAAATGGCACAGGTCGGGATGATCGCCGACCGCGCCGATCGGCGGCGGCGCAGCGCCGGCGTGGCTTTCCTCCAGCCACCCCGCGCGCATTTCTGGCACCGATCCGATCAGCAGGTCGGTATAGGGATGGAAGGGGGCAGTGGCGAACGCCGCGCGCGGTCCCGTCTCGACCATGGTCCCCGAATAGAGGACCAGGATATCGTCGCAAATCGCCCGCACAGTCGAAATATCGTGGCTGATGAACATCGTCGCGATGCCCAGTTCCCGCCGCAGCTCCGCCATCAGCTCCAGGATAGCCGCGCCCACGACCGTATCGAGCGCAGACGTCACCTCGTCGCACAGGATGATCTGCGGGTCGGCGGCCAGCGCGCGGGCCAGGTTGACACGCTGCTTTTGCCCACCCGACAGGCCGCCGATATTGCGGTCGATCAAACTGGCGGGCAGGCGAATGAGGTCCAGCAGTTCCAGCACCCGCAGATGCGCGGCATTGCCCTTCAACCCGGCATAGAAGGCCAGCGGCCGCGCCAATATCTGCCCCACGCTGTGCGCGGGATTAAGCGCCGTATCGGCATTCTGGAACACCAGTTGAATACGGCGAAACTGCTCGCGACTGCGCCCGTCCAGCCCCGGCGGCAACGGCGCGCCGTCCAGCAGCACCTGCCCACTGGATGGCGGCAGCAGCCCGGCGATAACCCGCGCAATGGTCGATTTGCCCGACCCGCTTTCCCCGATCACGCCCAAAGTCCCGCCACGCTCGATCGTCAGGTTGATGTCGCGCAGCACCGGCACGCGCGGCAAGCCATCCTTGCCGATCTTGCCATAGCCCGCCGCCACGTTGCGGATTTCCAGCAGCGGGGCAGCGGCAGGAAGTTCCACCTTGGCAGATGTCAGCCGGATCGCCGGCCGCGCCGCGGCCATCAGCGTCCTTGTATAATCATCGGCCGGCGCGTGCAGGATTTGCGCCGCGGCCCCGGCCTCACGGATGCGTCCCTGGCTCAGCACGACGATCTGGTCGGCCATCTGCGCGACGACGGCCAGGTCGTGCGACACATAGATGGCGGTCGCCCCGCGCTCCAGCACCACCGCCTTGAACGCGCGCAGCACCTCGATCTGCGTCGTCACGTCCAGTGCCGTGGTCGGCTCGTCCAATATCACCAGTTCGGGGTCGGTGATCAGCGCCATCGCCGCCATCAGCCTTTGCAACTGCCCGCCCGACAGCTGATGCGGGTATCGCGCGCCGATCCTGTCGGGGAAGGGGAGGGCCAGCGCGCGGAACAGATCGACCGCTTTCGCCTCGGCCGCAGCGCGCGACATCAGGCCATGGACCATCGCCGGTTCGATAACCTGATCCATGATCGTGCGCGACGGGTTGAACGCCGACGCGGCGCTTTGCGCGATATAGGCGATGCGGTTCCCACGTAACTGCGCCAGCGCGCTGCGGTCCAGCTTTGTAATCTCCGCGTCACCCACGCGGATGCTACCTCCCGCGATGGTCGCGCCGGGCCGCGCATGACCCAGCAATGTCAGCGCGATCGTCGTCTTGCCCGACCCGCTTTCCCCGATCAGCGCCAGCACCTCGCCGCGCTGCAACGCGAAATCGACGCCGCTGACGATTGGAAAGCTCCCCCCCCCCGCATTGCGCGCCGTGACGGTCAGGCCTTTGACCTCGACATGGGGTCTATCGCTCATCGCCCTTTCCCCCGTCCCGGTAGCGCGTCGATCAGCAGGTTCACGCCTACCGTCAAAGTCGCGATCGCCACCGCCGGCGCCAGTATCGCCAGCGCCCCTTCGCCCAGCCCGGAAATATTCTCGCGCACCAGCGACCCCAGGTCGGCGTCGGGCGGCTGCACGCCCAGCCCCAGGAAGGACAGCCCCGACAGCAGCAGCACGATGAACACGAAGCGCAGGCCGAAATCAGCCAGCAGCGGGTGGATCATGTTGGGCAATATTTCCGTGATGGCGATATGGAACCGTCCTTCGCCGCGCGCCCTGGCCACCTGCACATAATCCATCTGCGCCAGGTTCACCGCCAGCGCGCGGGCAATCCGATAATTGCCCGGCACATAGGTGATCGCTGCGATCAGCAGCAGCAGCGGCAGCAAGGAGCCGAACGCCGCGACCAGCACCAGCGAGAAAATCTTGGACGGAATCGAAATCAACATGTCCATGAAGCGCGACAGCGGCTCATCGACCTTCGCGCCACCCACGGCGGCGGTCAGCGCCAGCGCCGTGCCCGTCGCGCTCGCCAGCATGGCCGCCGCCGCCGCCAGCCCCACGGTATAGCGCGCGCCAGACAGCAACCGGCTCAGCACATCGCGGCCCAGATAGTCGCTGCCCAGCCAGTGCGTGGCCGACTGCCCGTCAAACACATCATAGGCGACGAACGCGCCCACCGGATAGGGCGCCAGCATCGGCCCGAACAGCGCGACAGCCAACCAGAAGACGACCAGCACCAACCCGACCTTGCCCGATAACGGCAGGGCTTTGGCCCGACGGAAAGCGGAAGCGATCATTGCGCGCGCAACCTCGGATTGGCCAATATCGCGGTGACATCCGCAATCAGCATCAAAAGGAGATAGGCGGCGCAAAATATCATCGCGCACGCCTGCAACAGGGGCATGTCGCGGCTGGTGACGGCATTGACCATCAGGCTCGCGAGGCCGGGATAGTTGAAAATCGTCTCCACAATCACCGCCCCGCCAAGCAGGTAGGACAGGCTGAGCGCCATCGCGTTCACGATCGGCGCGATCGCATTGGGCATGATGTGTTTCAGCACCACCTGCACCGGCGCGACGCCTTTCAGCACCGCCATCTCGACATAGGGCCGGTCCATCTGGTCGATCACCGCCGCCCGCGTCATCCGCGCCATCTGCGCGATCACGACCACGCTCAACGTCAGGATCGGCATCGCGACGCCGGGCAGATACTCGCCCCATGTCATGTCGTCCGATACCAGAGCGATGGAAGGCAACCAGCGCAGCTTCACCGAGAAGATCAGCACAGCGATCGTCGCGACCAGAAACTCCGGCACCGCCACCATGGAGAGGGTGGCGATATTGAGCGCCCGGTCGATCCGTCCGCCCCGGTTCATCGCCGATCCAATGCCGATCGCCAGCGCCACCGGCACCGCTACCAACGCGGTCAGTGCGGCCAGCAGCAGGCTATTGGGCAACCGGCTGGAAATCACCTCTGCCACCGGCATGTTGGCGACCATCGACTGCCCCGGATCGCCGCTGACCATGCCTGTCAGCCAACTGCCGTATCGCGCATAAGCGGGCCGATCCAACCCCATTTCATGCCGCAACGCCGCAATCTGTTCCGCCGTCGCGCTCTGCCCCAGCGCTTCCTGCGCCGCGTCGCCAGGCAGCAGCTGCGCAATGACGAAGATCGTCACCGACACCAGCAACAGCGTCAGCAGCGACGATGCGAACCGCTTGGCCGTCAGGCTCAGCGCGGCCTTCACGCCGCTTTGGGAAGACGCGCCCGCCATCAGCCTTCCCACCACACATGTTCAGCGAACTGATAGCCCATCAGGCCACCCAGCGAGACAGGATACAGCCCCTTCAACCGCCGGTCATAGCCATCGATCAGGCTGATGAACACCGGGATGCCGACCCCACAATGGTCCCGCACCAGCCCCTGCATCTCGCCATAAAGCTGCTTGCGCCGCGGCTGGTCGGCCTCGCCCCGCGCTTCCAGCAGCAGCCGGTCGAAGCGTGGATTCTTCCACCCGCTCTCGTTCCACGCCGCGTCGGACTTGTAGAACAGGCTGAACAGCAGGTCGGCGGTCGGGCGCGGGTTGGTGTTGCCGAAACCCAGCGGATGCTTCATCCAATGGGTCGACCAGTATCCATCGCCCGGCACGCGGTTGACCGCCAGCTTCAACCCCACGCGCGACCCATATTCCTGCAAGATCGACGCCATGTCGACCGATCCGTCGGCGGCGGGCGACGCATAGACCGGCAGGCGGACGCCCGTCAGCCCGGCGCGCTGCAAATGCCATTTCGCCTTGTCCAGATCGAGGCTGCGCTGCGGCAGGTCGGCGCGATAATAGGGGTGGAAGGGCGGGATCGGCTGGTCGTTGGCGATCGTCGCATATCCACGATACAACGCCCGCTTGATCAGCGGCCGGTCCAGCAGATATTGCATCGCCGCGACGAAGTGCGGGTTACCGGTCGGCAACTGCCGCTGCTGCATGATGAGGTTGGTGTAGAGGCCCGACTGGGTTTCCAGCAGCGCATGGCCGCGCGACGCCATGATCCGCTTGGTCGATCGCGGATTGACCGCGATCACCAGATGGACGTCGCCCGACAACAGCGCATTGACCCGGCTGACCTCATCGGGAATCCCGATCAGTTCGATCTCGTCCAGATAGGGTTTGCCCGGCTTCCAGTAATTCGGGTTGCGCCGCGCCAGCGTCCGCACGCCCGGCCGGAACTGCGCGCACAGATAGGGGCCGGTGCCGTTGGCCGTGCGGAAATCGCGCGTGCCCGCCCGCAGGATCAGGAAATGGGACTGCGCCAATATGGTCGGCAAATCCGCATTGGGTCCGGTCAGGCGGATGGTGAGGTCATGCCGCCCGGTCGCCTTGACCTGCGCGAACTGCTCGGCGATCTGCGCCATCTTGGACCCCACCGCCGCATCCTTGTGCCGCAGGAGCGACCACACGACATCGGCGGCGGTCAGGTCCGCGCCGTCATGGAACGTCACGCCCTTGCGCAACCGCACATGCCAGGCGATCTGGTCCGCGCTCTCCATCCGCTCGGCCAGCGCCGGCCGCGCAACAAGCCCACGGTCCAGCACCGTCAGCCCGCTATAGAACATATAATGGCGAATATAATCGGTCGACAGCGCACCCTTGGCCGGATCGAGCGTATCCGCGGTAGAACTGGACAGGCTGGCGACGCGGATGCGTCCGCCCTGCCGGGGCTTCGCTGCGGCCAGCGCGCCATCTGGCAGTATCAGCCCGGCGCCAAGGCCAAGCCCAGCGCCGATCAAATCCCTTCTGGAAAAGGGCGACATCGCGTCCATCAATGGATGACGTCCTGCCATTTATACCACAGCCCCACCAACGGCAGGAACCAGGGCTTGCCGAAATGGCCCGGCACGCTGGGCCAATCCAGCCCGGCCCAAGGATTGGCATCCGGCGCGCCGCTCATCACCCGCGCCATCTGCTGCCCCATATGGGTCGCCATCTGCACGCCATGGCCGCTATAGCCCATCGAATAATAGAGCCCGTCCGTCTCCCCCGCGCGCGGCAGGCGATCGGCGGTCAGGTCCACCATCCCGCCCCACACATGGTCGATGCCCACGCCCTTCAACGCCGGGAACATATCGCCCATCGCCTGTTCCAATATCAGCCCGCTCTTCGCGTCCGATCGCGGATCGCTGATCGCAAAGCGCGCCCGCCCGCCGAAGATCAGGCGGTTGTCGGGGGCCAGCCGGAAATAATTGCCGATATTCTTGCTGGTCACATAATTGCGCCGCCCCGGCAGCAGCCGGTCGATCAGCGCATCGTCCAGCCGCTCGGTCGCGATGATGAAGCTGCCGACCGACACGATCCGCCGACGGAAGAAACCGAAGGGGCCGACAGCCGGTGCGCCGCCGGTAGCGACCAGCAGTTGCTTCGCCGTCACCGTCCCGCGCGAAGACGTCACACGCCAACCTTCGGCCACGCGCTGGAAATCGGTGACGTCGGCCCCCTCATATATCCGCGCCCCGGCCCGCGCCGCCGCCTCGGCCAGTCCCACGCCGAACAGGGCGGGATGCACCTGCGCACTGGTCGTCTGGACCAGCGCGCCGTGGAAGGCGTCCGATCCCACTTCGTCGCGAATGCTTGTAGGCGGCACCAGCCGGACATTGGTATCGACCTCGGCGGCCAGCAAATCATGCGCCCGCACCAGCTTGTCATAATGGGCCGGCTTGGCCGCCAGCTTCATCCGGCCGCACCGATTGAAGTTGCAATCGATGCCCTCCTCGCGCGCTAGCCGCTCGACGGTATCGACGGCATCGCAATGGGCGCGATAATAGGCCTTGGCGATATCCTTGCCAAACCGGGCGGACAAAGCGCCATAATCCTGGGCCGTGCCATTATTGCACTGGCCCCCGTTGCGCCCCGAAGCCTCGCCGACGACGCGACCTTTCTCCAGCAATACGACACGCGCGCCGCGCTTCGCCAGCGCCAGCGCCGCCGACAGCCCGGTAAAGCCGCCGCCGATGATGGCGACGTCCGCCAAACCATCGACCCCGCCCTCCGCCCCGCCGGTGAAGGCGGGCGCGCTGGCGAGCCAGTAGGAGAGGGGGGAAGCGGTCATCGCCCGATCAGAGACCCACGACCGCCGGCAGGCAACCGATATGGGGAATTTCGACATCGCGGTAGAAGGGGTTGGACGGCTCATGCCCGCGCCCCACGAACACGCGGCATCCGAAATGCAGGTCGGTCGCCGTGTTCTGGTCGTAGCGGAAGCTGGAGGAGACATGCATCATCTCTTCCGGGTTCGCGCCTAGCTGGTCGAACATATATTCGAACGCTTGCATTCGCGGCTTGTACGCCTGCGCCATCTGCGCGGTATAGACCGCGTGGAACGGCGCGCCCAGCATCGCGACATTGTGATGGATCTGATCGTTCATCGCGTTGGAGAGGATGACCAGCGGAATCTTGTCGCCGATCTGGCTGAGGCCCCCGGCCACATCGTCATGCGGACCCCAGGTGGGCACAGCGGCGTAAACGGCATCGGCATCGGCTTCGTTATAAGCGACGCCCCATTTCTCGCACGTCCGGCGCAGCGAATTGCGGATGATCTCCTGATAGGGTTCCCAGTCGCCCATCACCTGGTCGAAGCGGTATGCCCCCCAATCCTTGCAGAAAGCGGGCAGCTTCTCCGCAGCGATCCGGTCGGCCATGAAGGCGGTCGCCATTTCGGTCATGCGGAAACGGGTCAGCGTGCCATAGCAGTCGAAGCTGATATATTTGGGCCGGAAATTGGGCATCGGCGAAGCGTCCTTTGCGGGTTCTACAGGTGGCCGCTGGGGCCGTGTGACAACAGCATTACGACATGGCTGCACCGGAACATGAAGCCCATTTTTTGAAAGGCGAGCGCAGATTATAGGCTTTTATCAACATGCATTCGGCATAGCCTGCCGCGATCGATCATGACCATAATCGCCGCCCGCGATCCGCCGCTTTTGCTATCCTTGCTGGCTGGCGCGGCATGGCATGTCGCGCGTCAATAGCCCCGGTCGCGCGCGACCTCGCCGTGCATCGGCTGGCCGTCGGCAAAGCGCCGGATATTGGCGATCAGCGCGCGCGCCGCGCCATCCGGGCGGGTCATGCTGGCGACATGCGGCGTCAGCAGGATGCGCGGATGCGTCCAGAAGGGGTGGCCGGTCGGCAGCGGCTCCGGCTCGGTCACATCCAGCACCGCGCCGGAAAGATGCCCGTCATCCAGCAGGGACAGCAGATCCTGCTCCACCAGATGTCCGCCGCGACCGACATTGATCAGCGCAGCCCCGCGCGGCAGTTGCGACAACGTATCCCGGCACAAAATGCCGCGCGTCTCGACGGTCAGCGGCAGCAGGCAGATCAATATGTCGCAACCCGCCAGAAAGCCCGGCAACGCCGCCTCGCCCGCATGGCAATCGACCCCGTCGATCGCACGGGCCGACCGGCTCCATCCCGACAGCGGAAAGCCGAACGGCCGCAATGCGCCCAACACCGCCTGGCCCAGATTGCCCAGTCCCATTACGCCGATCCGCCGCTCGCCCGCGGACACCAGCTTGATCGGCGTCCAGCGCGCATGCTTCCGCGCGATGCCATAGTCGATCAGGTTCCTGTGCAGCGCCAGCACCGCCATGGTGGCATATTCGACCATGCCCGCGACGATCCCCGGCTCTATCATGCGCACGACACGGACATGGGGCGGCAGCGCGTCCATGTTGAACTGGTCTATCCCCGCGCCGATCGAAAAAAGCAGGTCGAGATTCGGCAGGCTATCGATTAACGCGGCCGATGGCGCCCACGCGGCCAGATAGCGGATAGAGGCCGGATCATAGGATTCGGACGGATCGACAAAGCCGATATCGGGCGCCTCATCCGCGAAAATCGCGCGCCAGATGCGACCGCGTTCGGGATCAGATGTGTAAAGCAAAGCCATGGGTGCGACCTTCCGGCATCATCAGGCAAAAAGAAACCGCCGCTGTCCCCAAGGTTTGGAGGGGGGGACAACGGCGGCTGGTCGGGGTGGGCGGACCCCGACGATATGGCATCAGAAGTCGAAGCTCGCACGCACCGTGAACGACCGCGGCGTGCCCGGCTGGACCCACAGCGCCGAATAGGAGCTGGCATAATATTTCTTGTCGAACAGGTTGTTGACGTCCGCCGACAGCTTGATCTGTTCTGTGATGTTGAACGACCCCAGTATCTTGGCGATGGTGTAGCTGGGCAGATAGAAATTCGCCGCCGTCTGGCCCAGCCGCTTGCTGAGATGAGTCACGCCCGCGCCCAGCATCGCTTCATGATCGCCGATCGCAAAATTCTTGAACAACAGGAAATTGGCCTGATGCTTGGGAATGTTGAGCAACGGATCGTTCTTCAGCACACCGGCGGACGCATAGTCGTCCGCCCAGCCCGCATCGGTATAGGCATAGGTCGCGAAAATTTCGAACCCGGCGGGCAGTTTGGCGTTAATGTCGAACTCCACGCCCTGGCTCTTGGCTTCGCCCACCGCCACCGACAGGCCGGTCAGCAGATCGGCGGTCAGGACATTGCTCTTCTTCATCTTGTAGAGCGACAGCGTGCTGGTGATCCGGCCATCGGGCGTCACAAACTTCGCGCCGACTTCGTAGCTTTTGCTGATTTCCGGGGCGAAGGGATTGTTGTTCACATCGACGCCGCTGTTCGGCCGGAACCCCTTGCCATAGCTGGCGTAGAAGGACAGGCTTTGCGTCGGTTCGAACACCAGCCCCGCCATCGGGCTGAACTTGGTGTAGGATGCCGGGTTGGTGGCGCCCAGCCGGTTGTCGATATCCTGGCTGAAGTCGTCATAGCGGCCGCCGAACCGCAGTTTGATCTGCTCGGTGATCTCGATCTGGTCCTGGGCGTAGATACCCCAGGCCTTCTGGATTTCTGTGGAATTCTGGATGACGCTCGTCGGCGTGGGCGCGGGAATATTATAGTTGGGATTGAAGATGTCGATCGAATAGGACTGGTCGGCCGCCGTCGGGCGATAGCGAAGCTGGAACGTCTTGATCTTGAAGCGATCCCAATCGCCGCCGATGCGGATATTGTGGACGATGGACCCGGTGTTCAACTTGCCGCTGATTTCACCGCGGAACACCATATGGGTGGTGCTGTAATCGCGATAGCGGCGCTGGCGCGACAGGGTGCGACCGTCATTGTCGATCAGCTGACGGCCCACCGCCAGTTCGGGATCGCTCGAATAGCCCTCGAACGTCGTGTCCTTGTAACCTGCGCCCAGCATCAGCGTCCAATCGTCGCTGAAATCATGCTGATATTGCGCCTGATGGCCCAGCACGCCGATCTTGATCGGGCCATCATTGGGGTTGCCCAGGAAGCGCGAATTGGGGATAGCGCCCAGCTTGTAGGTGGTGCCGCTCGCCGTGACCGTCGGAATGGCGACCACGCCGCGATCGAACGGCACTTCCTGCTTCACATATTCCAGTTCGTAGGTGAAAATGTCCTTGTCCGACAGCTTCAGCAAAACCGACGGCGTCAGCGTATATTTCTGCGTCTCCACCGTGTCGCGGAAGCTCTCGGCCTGTTCGGACGACCCGTTGATGCGGATGGCGATGCTGTCGCTAAGCGGCAGATTATAGTCGGCCTCGACGCGATAGGTTTCGAAGCTGCCGCCCGAAATGGCGAAGTGGCCGTTTTCGTTGAAGGTTGGCTTTTTGGTCACGATGTTGACCGTGCCGCCCGGCTCGCCGCGACCAAACAGCGCGCCGTTCGGCCCCTTGAGCACTTCGATCCGCTCGACGTTGGACGCGTCGCGCGGCCCGCCATAACCGCGGCCGCCGTTAAAGCCGTTGACCAGGAAGCCGCTGGGGAAATTCTCGTCGCCTGCAAAGCCGCGAATGGCGAAACTGTCCCACAGGCCGCCGAAATTATTCTGCTTGGACACGCCGCTGGCCAGTTCCAGCGCGGTGTCGAGCCGGGTGATGTTGAGGTCGTTCAGCAGCTTGCCTTCCAGGAACTGGACCGCCTGCGGGATTTCCTTGACCGGCGTGTCGCCGAAATATTGGCGCTTCAAGCCAGTAACGACAATGTCGCCGTCCGCGCTGGCGGCGGCGGGTTCCTGCGCCTGTGCGGCGGCAGACAGGGCGATGGCGGCGGTGCTGGCGATAAAGGCCAGGCGACGGGCCGATGATGTGCGCATGATGATATCCCCTTATGAAATCGCTGTTCCCGAATGTCCTGCGAAACGGGGACCGGCTGCTGCTCTTATTGTTTCCTGCGCGGATGTTGCATCCTGTCGTCGGGGCCGGTCCACGGGGTGTTTTCAATCACCTCTTCTGAAGGAGAGGCTAGGTTGAGTTACGGATATATTACGTCAAACTTGGCGCATGGGACGGTGCAAAATTGTGAATCGCGCGGCGCCACGGCATGAAAATGCTGCGCGCGATGACTGCGCCCAACCCGGCGAAACTCCCGCAAAATGGCCGCTTCCCGAAGGCAGCGGCCATGCACCCATTTAGAGATATTTGAGCCACCAGATATCCTTGCGACGCTGTTTCAATTGCGCGAACCAGCGGGTCGGGAAGTAGAGGACCGGGATCAGAATAAAGACCCAGATCCACACCCAGCGCAGCTCATCGACGCCGAACACCGTTCCCTGTGTCGGGCCGTAAAGCAGCAGCGCGACATTGTAGATCAGCTTGAGCACATAGAGGTGCAGCATATAATAGAACATTGGCGCGCCGCCCAACATCGCCAGATGCGGCATCGCCTTGCTGCCCTCGAACCGCTCGAACAGCGCCAGCAACAGGCATCCCGTGCCGATGGTCGGCATCAGGAACAGCAGCGAGGGCGGATATTTGGTCAGCGCCAGAAATCTCATCACCGTGCGCAGCGGCGTTTCCGCCACGAACCAGGGCTTGTCGCCATAGATGTTGATATAGCGGATCAGCACGAAACTGGCGATCAGGCCAAGCCCCAGCATCGCCAGTCGCCGAATGCGCGGCGCTGGATCGGTGCCCCGCGCGAACCACGGCCCGCACGCATAGCCCAGCAGGATCACACCGATCCACGGCAGGATCGGATACGTCGTCTTGACCATCGTGCCGGCGATCTCGAACTTCTCGCGCTGGTGCAGCATCGCCCAGGGTATGAAGAACGGCGAATCCGCCGTCAGCCGGATCGGATCGAGCAGATTGTGCAGGCACACGATCGCCAGACCGACCGCGAACTGTGCGGGTCGGGGCAGATGCAGCAGCGCGGCGAGCGCCACCATGCTGATCCCGATCGCCCAGATCACCTGCAACCAGATCGCTGTCGGCGGAAAGGCGGGCGCTTGCGTCGGCCAAGCATAGCCGACCACGGTAAATTCCAGAAAGATCAGGAACAGCCCGCGCTTCAGCAGAAATTCCGACACTTGGCCTTTGCTGTGTGACTGGCCATAGAGCCAGGCGGACAGGCCCGTCAGCGCGACGAAGGTCGGCGCGCAGAAGGTCGACAGGAACCGGGTGAAGAACAGGCCCGGATCGGTCGTGTTGGCGTCCACCGGGTCGGTCACCTGCAAATGCAGGAAAAATGTCTCGCGCACATGATCGACCAGCATGAACAGCATGACCAGCCCGCGCAGCGCGTCGATGGCGATCAGGCGGGTGCGCGCCTTGGCCGCCGCGACCGGACCCGTCGCGCCGGGGTTAAAGCCTGATAGGGGCGCCTGCCCCGCAATGCTGCTCATCATTCTGTCCCTTACCCTGCTCGTCACGCGCCCTTGGGCTGGAAGAGATCCTTATAGAAGCCGACCGTCTTGACGGTCATAGCGGCGGTCGCGTCGCCCTTGTCGGGCAAATACCAGTCCTGAGTGCCGCCCACCGGCAACACATGCAGCAAATGATATCTTATATCATTCCATTTTCACCGCTGTCAACGCGCGCAACACCCAAGCGCAGCACCGCCGGACGCTCATTCCGGCGCGTGCGGCAACACGAAGCTGAGCGACGCGCGATATTCCTCATGATCGACCGTCTTGTTGGTCGTCTGGCCGACATAGATCGCCATCAGCACATTGATGCCCTGGTTGCGCAGCTTGATCGTCGCGGTGCCGTCGGCCGCCGTCTTGGCGGGTGCGGCTTCGTCGGGATCGTTGACATAATCCTGCATCACCGTCGCACCCGCGATCGGCTGGCCCTTATAATAGACGCGGACCTTCATGGGCGCACCCATCGTCTGCGGAATGGCGGTATCCACCGGCACGATCTGGAGCATATGCCCCTTCAACAGCGGCACCGGCTTGGTCGGCACTTGCGCCAGATGGACGGCATATTTAAAATTATGCTCGGCCAGCGTCGCCGTCGGCACCTGGTCGCGACCCTTATTATGCCACTCGCCATCGGGCGTCCTGCTCCAATAGCCATAGTCCATGATCGCCGCGACGGCCGCGACCGGCTTTTGGCTGTCCACCACCGGGATCACGCCGGCCGTGCGCAGCGATATGCTTACTGGCGCCCAATCCGCGTCATAACCGGTGACGGACTTGACCAGCGGCAACCGCTTGACCGCGTCCAGATCATCCGCGCCCTCGCCGTAGATCAACGCCAGCTGGCGGGCGCGCTGCGCGAACCAAATGCCATGAGCGCTGGCGGGCATGGCCATGGCAGCCAGGGTGACGACGCCGACAGCGGCTGTAGCGGGGCGGGAAAAAGCCAACTGTTAGACTCCTCGATCAGGGGATAGTCCCTTGGGGATCGAGGCTATGATGACCACGCGATGGAATGTTCCGAATATGGCGACCGACCAGGTTGAAAATGTCAAAGAGAGAGGGCTGAAGACGCATTATGCGTCGTCGGCCCTCCTTCACGTTACGATGGGATGACGGTCAGGCGTTTTCCAGTTCCACGATGTTGACGATATGCGCCTGGGTATATTCCAGCAGCCCCGCCTCGCCCAGCTCGCCGCCCAGCCCGGACTGTTTCACCCCGCGGAAGGGGATATTGGCGTCGATCGCCAGATGCTGGTTCACCCACACCGTGCCGGTGTCGATCTGCATCGCGATCGCCGTCGCGCGCGCGACATCCTTGCCCCATACCGTACCAGCCAGGCCATAATCGCTATCGTTGGCGCGGGCGATCACATCGGCGATATCATCATATTTCATGACCGGCAGCACCGGGCCGAACTGCTCTTCCTGCACCAACGGCGCGTCTTCGGGCAGGTCGCGCACGATGGTCGGCGCAATGAAATAGCCCGGCCGATCCATCGGCTCGCCGCCCGCCAGCACCGTGCCGCGCGTCTTGGCGTCCGCGATCAGCGCGGTGACCTTGTCATATTGCATCTTGTTCTGCACCGGACCGATGGTCGTCCCCTGCTTGGCGCCATCGTCGACGATCGCCTCATTGGCCAGCTTCGCCAGCTCGTCGCAAAACTCGTCATACATGATGCTGGGCACATAGGCGCGCTTCACCGCGACGCAGATCTGCCCGGCATTGGTCATCGCGCCCTGATAGACCTTCTTGGCCACCTGCCGCGCATCGACATCGTCCAGCACGATCGCCGCGTCATTACCGCCCAGTTCCAGCGTTACCCGCTTCACCGTGCCGGCGGACGACGCCATCACCTTCTTGCCGGTCGCGGTCGATCCGGTGAAGGCGACCTTGGCGATATCGGGATGCCCGGTCATCAACGGACCCAGCTCATTCTGGTCGCACACGATGTTCAGCACGCCGGCCGGCAATATGTCCATGGCCAGTTCTCCGAACAACAGGGTGGTGAGCGGCGTCGTGGGCGCGGGCTTTGCGACCATCGTGTTGCCGGTCACCAATGCCGGCCCCAGCTTGTTCATCAGCAGGATCAGCGGGAAATTCCATGGCGTGATGGATGCGACCACGCCCAGCGGCGTGCGATGCTCGATCACCTTGTTGCCGCCCTCGTCCTTCAACACCTTCGGCTCCACCCGCATCGCGGCAAAGGCGCGCAGGGTGAAGACGCTGCCCATGATCTCGTACCCCGCCTGGTCCAGCGGCTTGCCCTGTTCCGCGGTCAGCAGGCTGGCGAACTCGCCGATCCGCGCCTCCAGCGCATCGGCCAGTTTGTTCACCAGCGCGGCGCGTTCCTCCACTGGCGTCGCGGCCCAGCCGGGCTGCGCGCGCTTGGCCGCCGCGATCGCCCGTTCCAGCAGCGCCTCGTCGGCCTTGGGGCAGGCGGCGAACGATTCCGCCGTCGCCGGGTTCACCACGTCGAACGTGCTGACGCCCGGCGTCAGTGCGCCGTCGATCAACATCGCAAATTCATGATCCATGAGTCGCTCTCCTTTATATGGCTATCGCAGGCCGATCCGGGCGGGCATTGACTATCGCTTTGCGCGGCGGACAACTATAGACAGTATATGTGCGCCTGGGATACAATTTTGACAAGAGGATATTGTGAAAGATGAAACAGGGGGCCGATCTCCAGACGCTCGTCGGCTATCGCGTGCAGCAGGCCAATCTGCTGATGGAAACCGACGCCCGTGCCGCGCTGGCCGCCTATGATCTGTCGCCCGCGAAGATGACCGCGCTCATCCTGATCCGCGACAATCCGGGCTGCGATCAGACCGCGCTGGGCCGCGCGCTCAGCATCAACCGGTCCAGCGCGATGAAGCTGGTCAACATCCTCGCCGACAAGGGTCTGGTGGAACGGCGGCCGGGCCGCGACCTGCGCACCAACGCCCTGGCCCTGCTGCCCGAAGGCGCACGCCAGCTCGAAACCATGCTGGCTGCGGTGCGCCAATCCGACGCGCGCATGACGCAGCGGCTCAGCGCCGATGAACTGGTGACCCTGCACGACCTGCTCGCCAGACTCGGCCCCGCGACCGACGCCCCGGACGACGACGACTGATTACGCAGGCTTGCACAAATTGTATCATAGGCGCACAATCAGCGCGAACTAGGCGGCCGATTCGACCCAATAGCGCCGCGTGACAGGAAGAGGGACGCGCGTGACGGAAGCTGTTTGCATGGATGAACCGGAAATCCTGGGCCATGGCCTGCCGTCCGCCGCGCTGGACTGCCTGCTGCGCCCCCGGTCGGTCGCGATCGTCGGCGCGTCCGACAAGCCCGGCGCGCTGGGCGCATCGGTGCTGGCTAACCTCGTGCGGCAGGGTTTCGACGGCGACATTCATCTGGTCAATCCTAAGCGCACGGACATTGGCGGGCGGCCCTGCGTTGCCTCGGTCGATGATCTCCCCACAGGTGTCCATGTCGCTGTCCTCGCCATTCCGCGCGCGGGTGTACTGGACACGATGCGCGGCCTCGCCCGCCGCGGCGTCCGCGCCGCCGTCATCTTCTCGGCCGGCTTCGCCGAAGACGGGCCGCAGGGTCTGGCCGACCAGCAGGAGATCGCCCGCATTGCCCATGAAAACGGCATGGTGGTCGAAGGGCCGAACTGCCTGGGCCTCGTCAATTTCCGCGACAATGTCTCGCTGACCTTCATCGAAATGCCCGAAGCCAAGGCGCAGGGCGATCGCCGCGTCGGCATTGTCTCGCAATCGGGCGCGATGGCCGCGGTGCTCGCGACGACGATGATCCACCGCGACGTGCCCCTGAACTGCTACATCTCGACCGGCAATGAAGCAGCCAGCGGGATAGAGGATTATCTCGCCTATCTGGTCGACCAGCCCGACACCGCCGTCATCGCCCTCATCGCCGAGCATGTCCGCGACCCCGCCCGCTTCCTCGCCGCCGCCCGCGCGGCCAAGGCGGCGGGCAAATCGGTCGTCCTGCTTCATCCCGGCCGCAGCGCGGCAGGGGCGGAAAGCGCCGCCACCCATACCGGCGCGATGGCGGGCGACCATGCCGTCATGGCCGTCCATGTCCAGCGCGCCGGTGTCATCCTGGCGGACTCGCTGGAGGAACTGGGCGACATCGTCGAAATCCTCGCCCGCTCGCCCGACGCCGGGATCGGCGGCACCGGCGTCATCGCCGAATCCGGCGCGTTCAAGGCGATGATGCTCGACCTCGCTGAAGCGGTCGCGCTCGACCTGCCCGAACTCACCGATGCTGACAGCCCGGCGCTGCGCGCGGCGCTACCCGATTTCGTCCCCGTCACCAACCCGATGGACATCACCGCTCAGGGGCTGGTCGATCCCGGCCTCTACGGCCGCACGCTGGCCGCGCTGGCGCAGGACGACCGGATCGGCACCATCCTCCTTACCCTCATCCAGACCGACACCGGCACCTCGCACATCAAGTTCGGGGCGGTTCTGGACGCACTGAAAGCCATCGGCGAAACCAAGCCTGTCATCGTCGGCGGCGTCGATGAAGGCGGCGGCGTCTTCGCCGACGATCTCGCCGCGCTGCGCGCCGCTGGCGTCACCTATCTGCCCACCGCCGAACGGACGCTGCGCGCACTCGCCCGCATTGCCGCCCATCGCCAACGCGACGAAGCGGTCGCCCCGCTCGCCGCCGATCCGATCGCCGATCTGGCGCAGGTCGGCAGCACCATCCCCGAATATCGGTCGAAGGCGATCATGGGCGCGCAGGGCATCGCCTTCCCCGCTTTCGCGCTCGCCCAGTCGGCGCAAGAAGCCGTGACCGCCGCCGATCGCCTCGGCTATCCGGTGGTGTTGAAAGCCCAGTCGCCCGAACTGCCGCATAAGAGCGACGCCGGCGGCGTCATCATCAACCTCGCGGACGCGGAAGCCGTGACGCAGGGATGGGACCGGCTGATGGCCAACCTCGCCGCCTCGCGCCCCGGCCTCGCGCTCGACGGCGTGCTGGTGGAGGGGATGGCGGCCAAGGGCGTCGAACTGATCGTCGGCGCGCGCAACGATCCGCATTGGGGGCCGACCATCCTCGTCGGTTTCGGCGGCGTCGCGGCCGAACTGCTGCACGATGTTTGCCTGCTGCCGCCCGACCTGACCCGCGACGCGATCATCGCGCAGATCCGCACGCTGCGGATGGCGCCTTTGCTCGACGGCTTCCGCGGCGCCCCTGCAATGGACATCGGCGCGGTCGCCGACATCGTCCAGCGCCTGGGACAAATGGTCGCCGCCACGCCCGCCATTCGCGAAGTCGATCTCAACCCGGTGATCGTCTATCCGGCGGGGCAGGGCGCCATCGCCCTGGACGCGCTGATCTCGCTTTAACCAACGCCGTTCGTTTCGAGCGAAGTCGAGAAACGTGAAGCGCCGCGCTAGCCGCTTCTCGACTTCGCTCGAAGCGAACGGATGTCCTTTTTAGGTCAGCGCATAATAACGCAGCACATTCCCATCCGCGCGCCGCTCGCCAACGCCGATGAACACATGCTTGGTCAGCCAGTCATGCTTGCCGACCGGACATTCGAAACTGGGATTGCCGCGCAGATAATAATCCTGCTGCGCCACCGGCTCCCCCTCGCCGAACGCCCAGTCGCGCAGCCGCGCCATCGTATCGGGCTTGCGCCCCCACAGGAATCCGCGATTGTTAAGCAGGATCAGCGTGCCGTCCTCCTCCTCCAGCATGTAGCGCGCATCGAACACCGCCACATCGTCCGGCCGGAAATAGGCATAGTCGCCACCCGATCCCGGCACCGCCTTGCCCTTGATCCGTGGCCCTTCGAACGTCCCGCCATCGACATAGACGGCGCTGCGGTTGCCGCCCATCGGTGTATTGACGATGGTCTGCACCCGCGGAAATTGCAGCCGCACCTCCATCGCAAATTCCAGCCGCGGATTATCCAGCGTCGAAAACAGATCACTCATCATTCCAACTCCCCAATCAGCCCAATTCCAGCGTGCCGCCATCCACGAACAGATTGGCGGCGGTGATAAAACTGGCCTCGTCCGACGCCAGGAACAGAACGGCGCGCGCGACCTCGTCGGCTCGCCCCATGCGTTTCATCGGCACTGCCGCGATCATCATCTCGCGCATATTGTCCACATCATCGTCGCTCATGCCCGGATTGCGATGCAGCAGCGGCGTTTCGATCGGGCCGGGGCTGACCAGATTGACGCGGATGCCCTCACCCACCAGTTCGCCCGCTATTACCTTTATCGCGGCATATAGCCCGCCCTTCGCCGCGGCATAGGCGGTGTTGCCCGGTACGAAGGCATGGCCGCCGATCGATCCCGTCGCCACGATCGACCCGCCCCGGCCCATCAGCCGCAACGCCTTTTGGATGGCGAACACGCACCCGCGCAGGTTGACGCTATGGACATGGTCCCAATCATCGGGCGTCAGGTCGCGGAAGGGCGCAAAGCCGCCCACGCCCGCATTGACGAACAGCGTATCGATCCGCCCGTCCTGCGCGGCGATATCGGCGATCACCGAGTCCATCGCGTTGAGATCGGCAATGTCCGCGCGATAGCCCCTGGCACCGGCGATGCCCGCAACCGCCGCATCGATCGTCGCCTGGTCGCGCCCGGTCAGCCGCACGCGGGCCCCCTCCGCCGCAAAGGCCTGCGCGCTGGCCAGCCCAATGCCACTATTGCCGCCCACCACCAGGACGATCTTATCCGTAAACCGCATGTGCTCTCCAACCTTAAAAGGGAGAATGGGGATTGGGACTGTCGACCGGCACATCCTGCACCACGTCCCAATGCTCGACGATCTTGTCGCCTTCGATGCGGAAAATATCCATCGCCGCAAAGCCGATGTCGCTCGCCCACCGCCGCACATGATAATGGACGATCACATGGTCGCCGTCGGCAAAGCGCCGCTTGATGTCATGCACCGCATCCGGGTTCTCCCCGCGCACCTTGCGCAGGAACGCCTTCAGCGGCTCCAGCCCGGTATCGACCCACTGGTTGTGCTGGATATAGTCCGGCGCGATGAAGCGGTCGGCCGCATCGCCATCCATCGGGATCAGCACCTGCTCGAACATCGCCTGCACCAGGTCCAGGTTGCGCTGCTCCTGCGCGCTATAGGTCATAACCCTCTCCTCATTTTCTGCTTTCCTATTATGATAACGATCGTTATTAAAACGGCAAGTCATAACAGAGGGAGAGGGCGATGGATCGCGCCGACTATGATCGCTACGCGCGGGCGTTCAACGACCGCGACTATGACACGGTTTTCGATTTCTACGCGCCGGGCGCCAGCATCCGCTTCTTTGGCGTGGACCTTAGCACCCGCGAAGCCTTCAAGCGCTTCTACACCTTCCTCCACGCCCATGTCATCGAAACCCTGACGATCGAACGCTTCGCCTCCAGCGCCGATCTGGTCGCGCTCGAAGGGATCATCCGCGTCGAAGGCACAAAGGATCTCGACGCCGCCACGCTGGCCTCGCAAGGGCTGGACCAGTTCGCCCCGATCATGAAGGGGCAGGTGCAGGAAATGCGCCAATATATCCATTATCACGTCGCTGACGGCAAATTCACCAGCGTCGGCTGCGCGATCGTCGGCTAGGGAACTCAAGCCGCCACCCATGGCTTGACTTCACCGCCGCCAGATGTCCTATCGGAAGACCATGTCGAACAGCAGCCCGCCCAGGAAATCGTCCGCGTCCTCCAAGTCGCCGCGGCCGCGCGCTGCCGAAATCAGCCCTGCGGACACGCTCCATCGGCTGCTGCGGCTGTCCAACAAGCTGATGGCGCCTTTCTCCACCTATCTGGAACATCGCTACAAGATCAGCCTCAATGAATTTCGCCTGCTGATGCTGATCGGCCGCCACCCCCATTCGGCCAGCCACGAACTGGCCGAAATGACCGGCGTCAATCCGATGAGCGTCTCCCGCGCCGTCGCCGCGCTGCAAAAGCACGGCCGCATCGCGGTCGAGCGCGACCCCGCCAACAAACGGCGCAAGACGCTGGTCCTGACCGACGAAGGCCGGCGTCTCTACGGCCTGATGCGCCCGCAGACGGACAAGGTGGCGACCTATCTCGTCTCCGCGCTGACGACGCCGGAGGTCGATATGCTGAACCAGTATCTCGACACGCTGGTTGATACGCTTGAAGCCACGGACGACAGCGGCAACAGCCGCTTCCTCGAATTCACCCGGCCCGAAGGCGACGACGAGCCAGCCGCCTGATCCCCGAAGGAGTGGCCGCACGGCTTGCGCCATCCGCCATTTTTCCGGCACCATGAACCGGACATCCATATTTTTGGAGAATCACATATGAAGACCCGCGCTGCCGTCGCCTTCGAAGCCAAAAAGCTGCTGGAAATCGTCGAACTCGACCTGGAAGGCCCCAAGGCCGGCGAAGTGCTGGTGGAGATCATGGCGACCGGCATCTGCCATACCGACGCCTACACGCTTGAAGGCCTCGACAGCGAAGGCATCTTCCCCTCGATCCTGGGCCATGAAGGCGCAGGCATCGTGCGCGAAGTCGGCGCGGGCGTCACCAGCGTCGCGCCCGGCGACCATGTCATCCCGCTCTACACCCCCGAATGTCGCCAGTGCAAAAGCTGCCTGTCCGGCAAAACCAACCTCTGCACCGCCATCCGCGCGACCCAGGGCAAGGGGCTGATGCCCGACGGCACGACCCGCTTCAGCTACAAGGGGCAGCCGATCTTCCATTATATGGGCTGCTCGACCTTCTCCAACTTCACTGTCCTGCCCGAAATAGCGGTGGCGAAGATCCGCGAGGACGCGCCGTTCCAGTCCAGCTGCTATATCGGCTGCGGCGTGACCACCGGCGTTGGCGCGGTCATCAACACGGCCAAGGTGCAGGTGGGCGACAATGTCGTTATCTTCGGCCTGGGCGGCATCGGCCTCAACGTGATCCAGGGCGCACGTCTTGCTGGCGCGAACAAGATCATCGGCGTCGATATCAATCCGGACCGTGAGGAGTGGGGCCGCAAGTTCGGCATGACCGACTTCCTTAATTCCAGGGGCCTGTCGCGCGAAGAGACCGTGGCGAAGATCGTCGAGATGACTGACGGCGGCGCCGACTATACGTTTGATGCGACCGGCAATACCGAAGTCATGCGCACCGCGCTGGAGGCCTGCCATCGCGGCTGGGGCACGTCGATCATCATCGGCGTGGCCGAAGCGGGCAAGGAGATCATGACGCGTCCCTTCCAGCTCGTCACCGGCCGCAACTGGCGCGGCACCGCCTTTGGCGGCGCGAAGGGCCGGACCGACGTGCCCAAGATCGTCGACATGTACATGACCGGCAAGATCGAGATCGACCCGATGATTACGCATGTCATGGGCCTGGAGGAAATCAACACCGCCTTCGACCTGATGCACGCCGGTAAGAGCATCCGTTCGGTCGTGGTCTATTGATGGACATAATCAGCACCAATCGCGCCTTTGCCGGCGTGCAGGGCGTCTATAAGCACGCCTCCGCCGTCACGGGCACGGACATGACCTTCTCGGTCTATGTCCCCCCGCATGAACCGGGCGCAAAGCTGCCGGTCGTCTGGTATCTGTCAGGCCTCACCTGCACCCATGCCAATGTGACGGACAAGGGCGAATATCGCCGCCTTTGTGCGGAACTCGGCCTCATCTTCGTCGCGCCCGATACCTCGCCGCGCGGGGAAGGCGTGCCTGACGATCCCGACGGCGCCTATGATTTCGGGCTGGGCGCGGGCTTCTATGTCGACGCGAAGCAGGCGCCCTTCGCGCAGCATTATCGCATGTGGTCCTATGTGACGCAGGATCTGCCTGCGCTGATCGCATCGGAGTTTCCCGCCGCCGACATGGGCCGTCAGTCGATCATGGGGCATAGCATGGGCGGTCATGGCGCGCTCACCATCGGCCTGACCTTGCCCGACCGCTACAAGGCCGTCTCCGCCTTCGCGCCGATCGTCGCGCCCTCGCAAGTGCCCTGGGGGCATAAGGCGCTGGGCGGCTATCTGGGCGACGATCGCGCCGCCTGGCGCAAGCATGACGCCGTCGCCCTGATAGAGGATGGCGCGCGTGTCGCGGACCTGCTGGTCGATCAGGGCGACGCCGACAACTTCCTCGCCGAACAGCTCAAGCCGCATCTGTTGGAACAGGCCTGCACGGCCGCCGGCATCCCGCTGACGCTGCGCATGCAACCGGGCTATGACCACAGCTATTATTGCATATCGACTTTCATGGCCGACCATCTGCGTTGGCACGCCGAGCGGCTGACCAAGGACAGCTAGAGCATTGTATTATGTGTTCCCGCGCAGGCGGGAATACGCTTTGGGACTATCAAACGGCCCGTCGCCCGCCCAATCCCAGCATCACCACCGCCATCAGCATGAAGCTACCGCCCAGTAAAGCCGCCAGCGGCAGCACGGTCATCGACGGCAACAGCGACACCGCGCCGCTCGCCAGCGCGGTGATCGCCAGTTGCAGCGTGCCAAGCAGCCCGGTGGCTGCGCCGGCCCCGCCGCCCGCAGCGTCCAGCGCGGAAATGGCGGCGGGGGTCAGGATCAGCCCGGCCAGCGCAAAAAGCAGCATCGCATAGAGCTGGAACGTGCCGATCGAGACAGCGAGTGCAACAGTTGTAAGCGCCAGCAGCGCCGTCGCCGCGATGGCGATCGTCGCCGCGATCGACACCAGCCGCCGCGCGCCCAGCCGCCGCATCAGCGTCGGCGCGAACTGGGTGGCGATGATCGACGTCACGGCATTGAGCGCCAGCAACAGGCTATAGTGATGCGCGGTGAGGCCAAAGCCCTGCGTATAGAGAAAGGGAGCGGCGGTGACGAAGGCGAAGGGAATGGTCGTCGCCAGCCCCGCCACGATCGTCCAGCTCATAAAGGCCGGCGCTTTCAGCAACCGGCGATAGCTCTCCAGCATCGGCACCTTATGCAACCGCCGTTCGGGCGGCAGCGATTCGGGCAGGAGCATGAGGACGGCGACCAGCGCGACCACCCCGCCAGCCGCCAGCAACGCGAACAGCCCGCGCCACGACATGATCTGCAACAGGTAACTGCCCGCCAGCGGCGCCAGCACTGGCGATATGCCGATGATGAGGAAGGTGAAGGCCATCAGTTGCGCAGCGCGATGGCCGCTATGCCGGTCGCGGATCATGGCCCGCACGCTCGCCGTGCCCGCGCACGCCCCCATCCCCTGCAGGAAGCGGCAGGCGATCAACATGGTCAGGCTGGTCGCCATGGCGCAGGCGATCGAGGCGGCCGCAAACAGAGCCAGCCCGCCGATCAGCGGCCGCCGCCGCCCGAACCGGTCGCCCAGCGTGCCGAGCGGTATCTGCGCCAGCGCCAGCCCCAGGAAAAAGGCGGACAGGGTGCGCTGCACCGCGCCGCTGTCCGCCGCCATCGCGCGCGCCATGCCCGGCATGGCTGGCAGGTAGAGGTCGATGGCGAAGGGGCCAAGCGAGGATAGAAAGCCGAAGGCAACGCCCAGCAGCAGGCTCGGTTCGCTGTCTGTCCGGCCGGCCGGGGCGGTGGCGTGCGGCATCGTTTTATCTGTCCTCTCCCTAATTAATAACGATCGTTATATTTGTTTCCAGCGTTCCACAAGCATTTGCATCGGCCATTTGCGTCGGCGGCACGCGCGCGTTTCGATTTGCATATTGTGTCGTCAGCATACAATGTGGCGGCACAAGAGAGAGGAACGCCGCCCATGGCCGTCATGCCGACCACTGCCTTGCCCGCCGACGATCCGCGCAGCATCCTGGCCAGCCGGCCGATGCGCCTGCCGCAGATTGTGGCGATCGCCATCTGCTTCCTGCTCAATGCGCTCGACGGCTTCGACATATTGGCGGTGACCTTCGCCGCGCCCGGCATCGCGCGCCAATGGAGCGTCGGCCCCGGCGCGATCGGCCTGGTCGTCTCAGCCGGACTGGCGGGCATGGTCGTGGGCTCGCTGACGCTGGGCCAGCTTGCCGACCGCATTGGCCGACGCCCGCAAATCCTCCTGTGCCTCGCCATTATGGTCGGCGGCATGTTCGCCTCGGCCTTCGCCCCCAATGTCGTGGTCCTCTGCCTGTTGCGCGCCTTTACGGGCCTCGGCCTTGGCGCGGTGCTGGCGGCGGTCAACGCCGCGTCGGCGGAATTCGCCAATCGCCATCGCCGCGACCTGGCGGTCAGCATCATGGCGGCGGGCTATCCGGTCGGCGGCATCGTCGGCGGTTGGGGCGCGGCGCAACTGCTTAAAAGCCATGGCTGGGAATCGATCTTCCTTGCCGGGGCGGGTGCCACCGCGCTGATGGTGCCGCTCGTGCTGCTATGCTTGCCCGAATCGGTCGCCTGGCTCGCCACCCGCCACGGCCCCGCCGCGCTGCCGCGCATCAACGCCATATTGCGCCGCCTCGGCCAGCCGCAGGCCGGGCAGGTCAGAATCGTGGACGAACCCAAAGCATCGATGGGTCAGCTCTTCGCGACCCGCTATCGCGCCACCACCATCGCCCTCATCTTCATGTACGGCCTGCACATGATGACCTTTTACTATGCGCTGGGCTGGGCACCCTCGCTGGTCGTGGCGCTGGGCTTCGATCCGTCGCGGGCGACGATCGTGTCGGTTTTCATGAACATGGGCGGCGCGATCGGCGGGCTGACGCTGGGCTTCCTGTCGCCGCGGCTGGGCCTGCGCCCGCTGGTGATCGGCGGGCTGGGCGGCGCGGCGGTCGCGGTCGCGGTCTTCGGCGCGGTCCCCGCCGCCATGGTCTGGCTCCAAGTTGCAGCCTTCATCCTGGGTTTCCTTGCCAACGGATCGGTCGTCGGCCTCTATGCGTTGATCGCCAATATCTATCCCACCACCTTGCGCGCGACCGGCACCGGCACGGTGATCGGCTTCGGCCGTATGGGCGCGGCGCTAGGCCCGTTTCTCGCCGGACAATTGCTGGCGGTGGGGGCGGGCAGGGGGGTCACCTCCCTGCTGCTCGCGCTCGGCTCGGCGGTCGCCGCGCTGGTCCTGCTGCTGTCGCACCTGCGCCCGGCCGATGAAGAAATACACCTGCCATAAAGCGGTCGCGGAACCGTCAGAGCGTGCATTTTCTCTCTGGCCCACTCCAGAATATTCGTGTAGATGAAATATTCATGGATGCGAAATCATCAGATCGCGATGTCGGCGCGCCCCTCCTGATCCTGCCGGGATTGCTGTGCGATTCCCGCATGTTTGGCGAAACGCTGGCGGCCTTCCCTGATAGCGCCGTGGTCGATGGTTTTTACGTCGGTTGTGATCGAATCGAGGCGATGGCCGATTATGTCCTTGCCTGCATGCCCGATCGCTGCGCCCTGCTGGGCCATTCCATGGGCGCGCGGGTCGCGTTGGAAGTGCTGCGCAAGGCGCCCGATCGCGTCGAACGCCTCGCTCTGGTCGACACCGGCGTCCATCCGGTCAAGCCCGGCGAGCGCGAGAGTCGCTACCAGTTGCGCGACATTGGCCGCGCCCAGGGCATCGGCGCACTGGTGGGCGAATGGCTCCCGCCGATGATGGGCTTTGCGGCCCTGCGCAACGAAGCCCTGATGGACGCGCTCTACGCCATGGCGGTCGATGCCGGCCTGCCCACGTTCGAAGCGCAGATCGAAGCGCTGCTGGGCCGCCCGTCAGTCGATACGCTGTTGCCCACCATCGCCTGCCCGACGGTCGTCATGGTCGGCCGGCAGGACCAATGGTCCCCGGTCGCGCAACATGAATCCATCGCCGCCGCCATCCCCAATGCGCAACTGCGCATCGTGGAAGGCGCCGGCCATATGATGCCTGCGGAAGCGCCACAGGCCTTCAACCAACTCTTGCGCGAATGGCTCAACACACGCCCCGCGCCAGATTTTCGTGCACTTCCAGATCAAGTCGAAGGAGAGGTTTGAATGACTGACAAGACCCTGCAGCAACTGCTCGATGAAAAGGGCGACATCGTCACATTCCTGCGTAACCAGCAGGTCGGCCCCAATGCCTATCCGGGCGTGCCGGGCGAATATAGCAACTGGCGCGACGAACAGCGCAGCTGGGCGGAAAGCTCGGTCCTGTTCAACCAGAGCTTCCACATGGTCGATCTGCTCGTCACCGGCCCCGGCGCGTTCGACATGCTGTCCTACCTCGCCCCCAACAGCTTCAAGGGCTTCGTGCCCAACCGCGCCAAGCAGTTCGCCCCCGTCACGCCCGAAGGCTATGTGATCGGCGACGTCATCCTCTTCTATCTGGAAGAAGAAAAGTTCGAACTAGTCGGCCGCGCCCCCTCGATCGAATGGGTCGAATATTGGGCCTCGACCGGCAAGTGGGACGTGAAGGTGGAACGCGACGAGCGGACCATCGCCCGCCCGCTCGACCAGCAGGGCTATCGCCGCAACTATCGCTTCCAGCTGCAGGGCCCCAACGCCATGCCGGTGCTGGAAAAGGCGATGGGCCAGACTCCGCCGGACCTTAAATTCTTCCACATGGCGCCGATCAATATCGCCGGCGTCGAAGTGCGCGCGCTGCGTCACGGCATGGCGGGCCAGCCCGGCTACGAACTGTTTGGTCCCTGGAAGGATTATGACACCGTCCGCAATGCGCTGATCGAAGCGGGCAAGGATTATGGCCTGACCCTCTGCGGCGGCCGCACCTATTCGTCCAACACACTGGAATCCGGCTGGATCCCCTCGCCGCTGCCCGCCACCTATACCGGCGAGGGCTCGAAGGGCTTCCGCGAGTGGGCCAGCGAAAACAGCTATGAAGGCAAATGCTCGCTCGGCGGCAGCTTCGTCTCCGACAATATCGAAGACTATTATCTCAACCCCTGGGAACTGGGCTATGGCATCATGGTCAAGTTCGACCATGAGTTCGTCGGCCGCGAAGCGCTGGAAAAGATCAAGGACCAGCCGCATCGGCAAAAGGTCACGCTGGCCCTCGACAATGAAGACATTGTCCGCGTCATGAGCTCGATGCTCCAGACCGGCGACAAGGCGAAGTTCCTCGAATTCCCCAGCGCCGTCTATTGCATGCACCCCTATGATGCGGTGCTCAAGGACGGCAAGACCGTCGGCCTGTCCACCTGGATCGGCTACACCATCAACGCCGGCCGCTTCCTGGCGCTGGCGATGGTCGACGCGGAATATGCCGCGCCGGGCACCGAAGTCACCCTGCTGTGGGGCGAACCCGATGGCGGCACGTCGAAGCCCACCGTCGAGCGCCATGTCCAGACCGAAATCAAGGCGATCGTCTCCTCGGTCCCCTATTCGGAAGCCGCGCGCGACAATTATGCCGACGGCTGGCGCACCAAGGCTGCGTAACAGCATGACATCCTGAGCGGGATGGGATGGGGGATGCCTGCAAGGTGTCCCCCGTTTTCGTTTCGGGGATGAGGGCGCGCAAAGCTATTGGTCCGGTGACGACCAAGAGCGGACATGTTCCCCCTCCCGCTGGCGGGAGGGGAATGGCAGGAAGCCACCCTAACCCGCTCAACCAAAACTCTTCCAATGTAGGATTTTGTCTGATCTCTCCTTGTAGATGGACCAGCATATCCGCGCCTGCCCGACCTCCTCCGCCGCCCTGTCGCTTCGGTGTCGCGCGCCGGGCGCGTCAGCGTCGCGTCGCGGTGACCCAGTCGTGGCGTCGGTGTGGCGTCACCCTGACGCGGATGTGACCCATCTGTGGCCTCAGCGTGGCGTCGCTATGGCTTGGCGCACACTATTGGCCCGTTTCACCCCACGACACTGTATACTTCGGCCCGTCGCGTCCATAACGCACTACGCCTTAGACCGCCGGCATCTCCGCGGCGGTGAAAAGGCTGACCGCCTGCTCCAGCTTGGCGATGGTCCGCCCTTCCACGTCGGCGGTGAAACGCGGCACGGGAATCGCCAGCGCAAACGCGCCGACCGCCACATCGTCCACCATCACCGCCATGCCCAGGCCGCAAATGCCCGGCGTATATTCCTCGCGCGTGCGGCCGATGCCGGTGGCGCGGACCTCCGCCAGTTCGGCGCGCAACTGCGCCTCGTCAGTGATGCTGCTGGGGGTGAAGCTCTCCAGCCGCGCCTGCGCGAAATAGCCGTCGAGTTCCTCGTCGCTCATGGTGGCCAGCAGCGCCTTGCCCGCCGCCAGGCAATGGAGCGGACTGCGCGTGCCGACGCTGATAGAATAGCGCAGCGATTGTTCGGCCGTCTCGGTGACGATCGCTTCCAGATGCCAGCCGTCGCGGATGAAGAAGGACGCGGTCTCGTTCATCTGCAACCGCAGCGACTTGACCAGCGGCCGGACCTTGTCGGCCAGCGACATGGCGATCCTCGGCGACGCCAGCCGCTCCAGCGCAGGGCCGGGCAGGTAACGCCGCCCTTCGCGGGTCAGATAGTGGCGTTCCGCCAGCGTCGCGAGCAGGTAGGACAGGCTGCTGACCGGGATAGCCAGGCCGGCGGCGATCTCCTGCGCCACCACGCCTGCCGGACGCGCCACGACATATTCGATGATGTCGATGGTACGCATCGCCGATTTGACGGTGGACGGCGTGGTGCCATTCATGGTTCAGCGAACCCCCAATTAAAACGTCAGGCTGCCCCGCCTTTCGGCAAAGCGCCAGCCTGTCTCTATGCGCACGAAACGGTCGTGAAAGGAACCGACTTTCGGGCCGCCTTCGCCGGTGAACAGCAGCATCGCGCTTTCCCCCGTCGCTTCGCCCTCGCTCAGCACGTCGATCACGACATTGGAACAGACATGCCGCGTGGTCCGCGCCGGCCGGGCGAGGAAGGCGGCCAGGATCGCGTCGCGTCCCTCCGTCCATTCACCGGGCGCGGTCGGGCGCGCCATGCGGCCATCGGGCGCATAGAGCGCCGCGACATCCGCCCATCGGCCCGCATCGTTGAGATTGGCGTAGAGTGCGACCAGCCGGGCGCAATCCTGCTCGATGGCGCGACGCTCGTCGTCCGTCACAATCTGGCGTCCGCCAGGTCCGCCCCAGCGCGCAGCGACCGTAGCTTCTTCCACGTCACAGCCGGATCGATCTTGCCATATCCCGCAAAGGTGCCGAAGCCGCAATCGGTGCTGGCGATCACCCGGTCCTTGCCGACGATCCCGGCGAAGCGTTCGATCCGCTGGGCGATCAGTTCGGGATGTTCGACATAGTTGGAACAGGTATCGATCAGGCCGGGAGCCAATATCTTGTCGTCCGGCAAGACGCCACGCTGGGCCGCATCGCGCCACACCGTCCATTCATGTTCGTGGCACGGATTGGCGCCTTCGAACAGTATGGTCGCCGGGCGGGCGGCCAATATGATGTCGATCACCTTTTCCAGCGGAATGTCATGATCGTGCGGCCCTTCATAATTGCCCCAGCAAATATGCATCCGCATCCGGTCCGCCGGTATGTTGGCGGTGGCGGCGTTCAACGCTTCAACATTGGCGGCGGCGATCTTGACGAACTCTTCCTCGCTCGCATCCTGATAACCGGTGTGGCGCGACATGGCGAGGTCGGGGCAATCGAGTTGCAGGTCGAATCCCGCGGCGACGATCGTCTCATATTCCTCGCGCATCGCATCGACCAGGTCGGCCAGATAGGCTTCATGGCTGGGATAGTGGCGATTGACCTGAAAGGCGGTGATGAGGCCGGGGGAGGCCGCGTTCATGAAGGCGCGGGTGCCGGGGTGATCAGCCAGCGCCGCCTTGAACCGCCGAATGTCGTCGTGCAGCGGCTCCAGCGTCACCAGTCGCACCGGGCCGATGCAGGAGGCACGGGTAAATTCCTGCGATCCCATGATGGCCGCCAACTTCTGGCGCAATTCGGGCAGGGGCGCGAGATCGGCTGCGACCTTGCGGTCGATATGCCCGCCAAAGCCGGACAGGCGCTCGATCATATAGGTGGAATAGCCGACCTTCCCCAGTTCGCCGTCGCTGACGATGGACACGCCCGCGTCGATCTGTGCCGCGACCGCTTCGCTCACCGCCAGCTGGACCGCCGTGTCGAACGCGGCGGCGTCATAGGGCTCGCCCTTGTCACGGGCCAGCAACAGCGGGGTCAGCGCGTTTCCGCGCGGCAGGCTGCCGACATGGGTGGTGGCTATGGTCATGCATCTCTCTCCCTTGGTCGGAAGACAAGTGCCATAAATTCACGGATATGGGTATATCATAAACGCGAATTTATCGATCAGGCGGCGCGGGTTCATCTGGACAATCGCGCCGCCATGCCTATATACCGATCGGTATGAAAATGGCAGTCGAACCCGTAACGAGAGGACGCCCTAGGGAATTTGATCCTGAGGAAGCCCTGTCGGCTGCGCTCCAGGTCTTCTGGACCCGCGGCTATGAAGGCGCGTCCTTGGCTGAGCTGACCGAGGCGATGGGCATCACCAAGCCCAGCCTTTACGCCTGTTTCGGCAATAAGGAAGCCTTGTTTCACAAGGCGCTGGACCTCTATGAGCGCGACAAGCTCTGTTATATGCGCTCCGCCCTCGATGCGCCCACCGCGCGCGGTGTGGCCGAACGGTTGCTGCGTGGCACGCTCCAGATCCAGACCGGTGGCAATGATCCCCGCGCCTGCCTGGGCGTGATCTCGATGGTCGCCTGCACGACTCAGGCCGACTCGATCAAGACCGACGTGATCGCGCGCCGCGCTTCGTCCGACAAGGCGCTGGTGGAACGGCTGGAGCGCGCGAAGGCGCAAGGCGACCTGCCGGCCGGGGTCGAGCCTGCCGCGCTCGCCACCTATCTGACCGCCGTCATACAGGGCATGGGCGTACAGGCCAGCGGCGGCGCGACCCCGGCGCAGCTCGAACAACTGGTCGAAACTACCCTGGCGATGTGGCCCACCGCCTGAGCCTCTCCGTCCCGTTCAGCACCGCTTCATAAATTTTTACCAAGCGGTACAGAAAGCGGTTGACGAGATGCGGCATCGCATTATATACCGATAAGTATGAAATCCGGTTGAGGCACAGCCTCGAAGGAGGCTCCATGCCTATTACCTGTTTACGTATCTGCAAGTGACATCGACGTAACGGCCGTTTCGGCGCGCCGCATCTACATCAACATCTGGTCATGCCGGACGGGGTGAACGCCCTGCTGCGTATGCCGCTGCGCATTCCGATCCCACCGGGGTTCGGGAGACGGTGCTGCTCATCCTGAACGGATGGCGCGGCCATCATGCGCGCAATCAGGGGACGAATATCATGGCCTATATTGATTTTGCCCAGCCGCTGCTCGCGGTGGGGGATGGCATCCCTTTGTCTGCGGTGCGCGACCGTATCATGGCGACCGCCATCGGCTTTTCGCCGACCGAATGGCAGGTGGTGCAACTCGCCCGCCGCGACGGCATGGCATCGCTGCGCGAACCGGGCCTCTGGACCCGGATCAAGACCATGATCTTCGGGCCGCAACCGCATTTCCGGCTCGCCAGCAAGCGGCTGGAAGCGCTGCGGCGCCTCGCCGTGGATAGCTGGCACAACGGCTTTGCCGTGCGCCCGTCCGCCATCACCGATTTCCGCAACGCCGGTTTCAGCGAGGGTCAGCTTGAACTGCTCCTGTCCGCGATCACCGCCGCGCGCCACAGCATCAAAGGGATTTCTGCATGAACATGATCACGGAGATCGATGCCGACACGCCGACCGGGGCAATCCGGTCGGACAATGCGGGCAAGCGCTGGAGCGGGCGGCATGTCGCCTGGGCCGCGCTGGCGCTGGCGATCGTCGGGGGCGTGACCTGGCAATATGCGGGCCAGCCGCAGGCGCAGGCGTCCGCTGCGCCGGTGGTGACCGTGGGCGTCGCCGCGCCGCTGATGCGGCAGGTGGTGCAGTGGGACGATTATGTCGGCCGCTTCGCCCCCAGTCAGACGGTCGATGTCCGGCCACGCGTGTCGGGGCCGGTGACGGCGATCCATTTTCGCGACGGCGATGTCGTGCGCAAGGGGCAGTTGCTCTTCACGCTCGACCAGCGGCCCTTCCTTGCGGCGCTCGCCGAAGCCCAGGCCAATGTCGCCAGCGCGCGCAGCGGGCTGCGACTGGCGCAGGCCGATTATGCCCGCGTTCAGCGCCTGTCCGGCGACGAAGCGGTGTCAGCCAGCGAGATCGACACGCTGCGCGCCCGCCTGCAAGCCGCGCAGGCGGCGCTTGCGGCGGCCGACGCTCGCGCCCGGACCCGCGCGCTGGATGTCGAATTTACCTTGGTCCGCGCCCCCATTTCCGGCCGGGTGTCCGACCGGAAGGTCGATATCGGCAATCTGGTGTCGGGGGCGGAAGGCGCTGGCGCCAGTCTGCTCACCACGATCAATGCGCTCGACCCGATCTATTTCAGCTTCGACGCCTCCGAAGCGCTGTTCCTAAAATCACAGCGCGACCATGCGGAGGGCAAAGGCGGCGAGGTGGAAATCCGCTTGCAGGATGAAGCTGATTATCGCTGGAAGGGGCGGCTCGATTTTACCGATAATGGGCTCGATCCCCGGTCGGGCACCATTCGCGGCCGCGCCGTCCTCAGCAATCCCGACCTGTTCCTGACCCCCGGCCTGTTCGGCAATATGCGCCTGTCCAGCGGCGGCAAGGTCAATGCCCTGCTGGTCCCGGACGCGGCGATCCAGTCCGACCAAGCGCTCAAGACGGTGCTGGTGGTCGGCCGCGACGATGTCGTCGCCGCCAAGCCGGTGCAGCTGGGGCCGCTGGTTGACGGGCTGCGGATCATCCGTTCGGGCCTCTCGCCGCAGGACAAGGTGGTCGTGGCCAATGTGCAGGCCGCCATGCCCGGCGCGAAGGTCGCGAGCCGCGGCGCCGCGATCCGGGCGGTGGCTGCGCCGATCACGCCCACTGACGGGGCCGCGCCGGTCGCGTCGCAGGCGACCTTCGAGCGGTAACAGCCGCCTCTTTCACTCAATATCCCTGCCCGTGATCCGCCGCCCTGGCGGATCGCGCGCCCTCCCTTTTGCTCTTCGCAAAGGACTTGCCCGATGCGTTTCTCGCGCTTTTTCATCGACCGGCCGATCTTCGCCGCCGTTATCGCGGTGGTCATCACCGTGGTCGGCGCGCTGGCCTTTATCGGCCTGCCGGTCAGCCAATATCCCGACATCGTGCCCCCTACGGTCACGGTATCCGCCCAATATCCCGGCGCGTCCGCCGAAACAGTCGCATCGACCGTGGCCGCACCGATCGAACAGGAAATCAACGGCGTCGACGATATGCTCTACCAGAGCAGCCAGTCGACCGGCGACGGGAAGGTGACGATCACCGTCACTTTCAAGATCGGCACCGACCTCGACGCCGCCCAGGTGCTGGTCCAGAACCGCGTCGCCGTCGCCGTGCCGCGCTTGCCCGAAGAGGTGCAGCGCTTGGGCGTGGTGACGCGCAAGACGACGCCCGAATTTCTGATGGTGGTCAATCTCCAGTCGCCCGACGGCACGTTCGATCGCAATTACCTCTCCAACTACGCGTTGACGCAGGTCCGTGACCGGCTGGCCCGGCTCGACGGCGTGGGTGACGTGCAACTGTTCGGGTCACGCGACTATGCGATGCGGGTCTGGATCGATCCGGGCCGCGCCGCCGCGATGGACCTCACGGCGGGCGAAATCGTGTCGGCGCTGCGGGCGCAGAATGTTCAGGTGTCGGCCGGCGCGATCGGCCAGCCGCCCTATGATCGCGGCGAAGCCTTCCAGCTCGGCGTCGAGATGCAGGGTCGCCTGACCTCACCCGACCAGTTCGCCAACATCGTGATCCGCAGCGACGCCAATGGCCGGCAGGTCCGCGTGCGCGACGTTGCCCGCGTTGAACTGGGCGCGCAGGATTATGCGATCAACACCTATCTGTCGAACAAGCCCACCGTCGTCATCGCGGTGATGCAGCGCCCCGGTTCCAACGCGCTCGACGCGGCGGAGCATGTGAAGGCGGAAATGGACCAACTGTCCCAGCGCTTTCCCAAGGGGCTGGAATATAGCGTCATCTATAATCCCACCGAATTTATCAGCCAGTCGATCGACGCGGTCTATCACACGCTGATCGAAGCCGTGCTGCTGGTTGTCCTCGTCATCCTCGTCTTCCTGCAAAACTGGCGCGCAGCGATCATCCCGATCATCGCTATTCCCGTATCGCTGATCGGCACGGCAACGATCCTGGCGGGCCTGGGCTATTCGCTCAACAACTTGTCGTTGTTCGGCCTGGTGCTGGCGATCGGCATCGTCGTCGATGACGCCATCGTGGTGGTCGAAAATGTGGAGCGCAATATCGGCCAGGGCATGACTCCCCTGGAGGCCGCACGGACGTCGATGGACGAGGTGTCGGGCGCGCTGGTGGCGATTGTGCTGGTGCTGTGCGCGGTGTTCGTGCCGACGCTCTTCATCACCGGCATTTCCGGTGCCTTCTACCAGCAGTTCGCGGTCACCATTTCGACCGCGACGATCATCTCCCTGATACTGTCTCTCACCCTGTCGCCTGCCGCCGCCGCCCTGCTGCTGCACGCCAAGCACGGTCCGCGAGACCGCAGCAACGACCCGCTGTGGCGGCAGAAGCTGGGCGTCGCCGTCGATGGCTTTAACAACGGCTTTGATCGGATGAGCGAGGGCTATGCCCGCCTCACCCGCTGGCTGGTCGCCCGGCCCAAGAAGATGCTGGCGACCTATGCTGGGCTCATCGTGGCGACGGCGGGCCTGTTCTGGGTGACGCCCGCGGGATTCATCCCGTCGCAGGACCAGGGCTATTTCCTGGCCGTGGTGCAACTCCCCTCCGGCGCGTCGCTCGAACGCACCGACAAGGTGACGCGCGAAGTGGCGGACAAGATCCTGCCAATCAAGGGCCTACGCGGCGCGGTGATGTTCGCCGGCTTTGATGGCCCGTCGCAGACCGCCGCCCCCAATTCCGCCGCGATCTACTTCCCGTTCAACAGCTTTGCCGAACGCAAGAAGGAAGGCGTCACCTATGCCGGGATCATGGCGGAGGCGAACAAGGCGGTCGCCGGCTATGACAAGGCGCGCATCCTGCTGGTGCCGCCGCCGGTGATCCAGGGCATCGGGTCGGGCAGCGGCTATCGCATCATGCTGGAGGACCGGCAGGACCGTGGCTACGCCGAACTGAACAAAGTTGCGCAAGACTTCATTGGCAAGGCCAACCAAACGCCCGGCCTCAACATGATCTATACCCTGTTCGACGTCAGCACCCCGCGCATCTACGCCGATGTCGATCGGGCCAAGGCCGACCTGCTCGGCGTGCCCCCGGAGCGCGTGTTCGAAGCGATGCAGGTCTATCTGGGGTCTACCTTCGTCAACGACTTCAACCTGCTCGGCCGGACCTATCGCGTCACGGCGCAGGCGGATGCGCAGCATCGCGGGACTGTGGCGGATATCGCCAACCTCAAGACCCGGTCCAATGCCGGCGGCATGGTGCCGATCGGTTCGGTCGCGACCTTCCGCGACAAGACCGGCCCCTACCGCGTGGTGCGCTATAATCTGTTGCCCGCGGTGGAGGTGGATGGCGACACGGCGCCCGGCTATTCCTCCGGCCAGTCGCTCACGACCATCGACAAGATGAGCGCGGCGCTGCCCGAAGGCTATGCCAGCGAATGGACCGGCATCGCCTATCAGCAAAAGACTGCTGGCAACACCGCCGGTATCGTCTTCGGCATGGCCGTCTTCTTCGTCTTCCTGGTGCTGGCGGCGCAATATGAAAGCCTGACGCTGCCGCTTGCGATCATCCTGATCGTGCCGATGTGCCTGTTCGCCGCGATGCTGGGCATCAACCTGCGGGGCATGGACAATAATATCCTGACGCAGATCGGCCTGGTGGTGCTGATCGCGCTGGCTGCGAAGAACGCCATCCTGGTGGTGGAATTCGCCAAGCAGGCGGAGGAGGAACAGGGATTGTCGCCGGTCGAAGCCGCGGTGCAGGCGGCGCAGACCCGGTTGCGCCCGATCCTGATGACCAGCTTCGCCTTTATCCTGGGCGCAGTGCCCCTGGTGATCGCGACCGGCGCAGGGGCTGAACTCCGGCAGGCGCTGGGGACGGCGGTGTTCTTCGGCATGGCCGGCGTGACGGCTTTCGGTCTGCTCTTCACCCCCACCTTCTATGTCGTATGCCGCGCGCTGGGCGATCGCTTCGCCCGCCGCCGGCGCCCGGAAGCCGACGCTGCATTGCAGCCGGCCGAATGAGGAACAACGCTATGACACGCACCTTCATCGCCCTCCTGCTCGGCGCCAGCGCGCTGACCGCCTGCGCGGCCGGGCCGGACTATCGGCCGCCCGCTACCCCGACGACGGCGGCCGCGCCCTTCATCGGTGCGGCCGACCCGGCGGTCAGCGCGTCCGCAACCCAGGACCGCTGGTGGACGCTCTATCGCGATCCGCTGCTCGACACGCTGGTCGCCGACGCGCTGGCCGCCAACACCGACATCCGCGTGGCGGTGGCGCGGATCGAACGGGCGCGCGCCTCGCTGCGCGGCGCAAAATCGGATCGCCTGCCGCAAACCAGTCTTGGCGCGTCCGGCACCTATAACCGGACGTCGGCGGCGCAATCGCTGCCGAACATAGACCGGGAAAATTGGGTGTTCGATGGCGGGCTGGACATTGCCTACGAGGTCGATCTGTTCGGCCGGGTCAAGCGCGGCGTGGAGGCGGCGCGCGGCGACCTGGCGGCGGTGCAGGCGGATGCCGACGGCGTGCGCGTCACGGTGATCGCCGACACAGTGCGCGCTTACCTCGACGTCACCGCCACGGCCGAACGGCTGGCCGTGGCGGAGCGGACGGTGGCGCTGCTCGACCAATCGATCCGCATCACCGGTGCGCGATTCGAGGTCGGCCGATCCGATCGGCTGGACGTGATCCGCGTGACCGCCCTGCGCGAACAGCAAAAGGCGACGATCCCGTCGCTGGCGGCGGATCGGGACGCGGCGCTGTTCCGGCTGGCGACGCTGACCGGGCGGACGCCGCAGCAATTGCCCGACACGGTGCGCGCGGCGACCCGCACGCCGCAACTGGCCCAGCCGATCCCGGTCGGCGACGGCCAGGCCCTCCTGGCGCGGCGGCCCGACGTGCGCGCGGCAGAGCGCAGGCTGGCGGCGGACACCGCGCGGATCGGTGTCGCGACGGCGGACCTCTATCCGCGCATCACGCTGGGCGGATCGGTCGGCACGACGGCGCTGGGCGGCGGCAATTTGCTGGGCGGTGGGCCGCTCAACTGGGTGCTGGGGCCGCTCATCAGCTGGGCCTTTCCCAACACCGAAGCGATCCGCGCCCGGATCGGCGCGGCAAAGGCGGACGGTGCGGCGTCGCTCGCAACCTTCGACGGAACGGTGCTCCAGGCGCTGGAGGAAAGCGAACGCGCTTTGTCCGCTTACGCCCATGCGATCGAGCGCGCGCAGACGCTGGGCCTTGCGCGCGACGAAGCGGCCCGCGCGGCCCGGATCAGCCTGGCGCGGCAGCGCGAGGGGCAGATCGATTTCCTCACGGTGCTGGACGCGCAACGCACGCTGGCCAGCGCTGAGGCGGATCTGGCAACCGCCACCCGCGCGCTGTCCTTCGCGCAGGTCGATCTGTTCCGGGCGCTGGGCGGCGGATGGGGTCAGGCTGCCGCCTGACCAACCCTCCGTTCGTTTCGAGCGTGTCGAGAAACGCAAAGCGCCAGCTTGGCCGCTTCTCGACTTCGCTCGAAGCGAACGGATTGTATCATCAGGCCTGCGTCTTCGCCTTGCTCAGATCATAAGCGCCCAGACCCGGCTTGTAACTCTTCTCGTCGATGAACTGCCGGATGCCTTCCTTGCGGCCTTCGCTCTTGTCGTGGAAGTTGGCGGCTTCCTGCATACGGACCAGATAATCTTCCGCCTCGTCATAGGTCATGGTGCCCACGCGGCGGACGGCATCCTTGGCGAATTTCAGCGCTACCGGATTCTTGCTCAGCAGCATTTCGGCGACCTGCGTCGTGCGGGCCTTAAGCTGCTCCAAGGGCACGCTCTCATTGACCAGCCGCATGGCGGACGCGGCCTTGCCGTCGATCAGGTCGCCGGTCAGCGTCAGCCACATGGCGTCGCGCATCGGCAGCAGGTCCACCACCACCTTGGTCACGCCGCCGCCGGGCAATATGCCCCAGTTGATTTCGGACAGGCCGAACTGCGCCTCGTCCGCGCAGATGGCGAGGTCGCAGGCGAACAGTGGGCCAAAGCCGCCGCCGAAACACCAGCCATTGACCATCGCGATGGTCGGCTTCTGATACCAGCGCAGGCGGCGGAACCAGCCATAGCTTTCCGCCTGCGACTTGCGCACGCCGCGCAAACCCTGCGATTCGGTTTCGCGGAAATATTCCTTCAGGTCCATGCCCGCCGACCAGGCGGTGCCTTCGCCGCCCAGCACCAGCACGCCGACATCGTCGCTATATTCCAGCTCGTCCAGCACTTCCATCATGCGCCGGTTGAGCGTCGGGCTCATAGCGTTGCGCTTGGCTGGGCGAGCAAAATTCACCCAGGCGATGCGGTTTTCGACATGAACGGAAACGACGTCTTGATCTTCCATCACCCTGGCTCCTCTGGCGGCCGCACTGTCGGCCCTGCAATATGTATCACAGGCATACAATGTGTAACGCGGGACTGGCAAGGCTTTTTTGCGCGGTCAGCTGACCGGCGCGCCTTGACAAATAGCGGGGTAGTCACGATGATAACGATCGTTATTAAATAAAGGCCGGCGCGATCGGCAAAGCGAGGCGAGATGGATGTGCAGGGCAAGACCGCGCTCGTCACCGGCGGCGCGTCCGGGCTGGGCGCCGCACTGGTGTCCAACTTGTTGTCCGCGGGCGCAGATGTGGTGGTGCTGGACCTGCAAGCCAGCCCCTCGCCCAATGTGCGGTCGATCCTCTGCGACATTACCGATGAAGGGGCGGTGTCCGCTGCTGTGGCCCCGCTTGGCCCAGTGTCGATCCTGGCGAACATGGCCGGGATCGGCGGTATCGCACCGATCGCCACGCCAGCGGGACCGGGCGATGTCGCCGCCTTTCGTCGCGTCATCGACGTCAATCTGATCGGCGCTGTCAACGTCACCGCCCATGTCGCGCGTCGCATGATCGACAATGCGCCGGATGGCTCGGATGGGTCGCGGGGTGTGATCCTCAACGCCTGCTCGATCGCTTCGTTCGAGGGGCAGGAGGGGATGGGCGCCTATGGCGCGTCTAAGGCGGCGCTCGCCGCGCTCACGCTGATCTGGGCGCGCGACCTGTCCCGCCACGCGATCCGCTGCGTCGGCATCGCCCCCGGCTTCTTCGCCACGCCGATGACGGCGCATATGCCGCCAGCTTTGGTCGATGAACTGATCGGCGGCATGGAATTTCCCCGCCGGGCGGGCACGGCCGATGAATTTGCCGACGCCGCCCTGTTCCTGATCCGCCATCCCATGATTAACGGCGAAGTCCTGCGGCTCGACGGCGGCGCTCGCCCGCCCGCGCGCACCCGCTGGACCGCGGCCGCCTGAACCCTTTTCACGACAAGGCAAGACACAGCATGGCCCAAACGCTTCCACCCGCCACCATCGCCGTCTTTGCCGCGATCGTCGGCAAGGATCATGTCTTTTTCGGCGAGGACGATCAGGCAAGCTATCAGGACAAGTTCGCGATCGACGACGCCCGCCACCATCCGGCCGGTGCGGTGGCCCCCGCGACGGTGGAGGAAATCCAGGCGATCGTCCGCATCGCCGCTGACCGCGGCATTGCGCTCTGGCCGATCAGCCGGGGCAAGAATCTGGGCTATGGCGGGTCCTCGCCATTGCTGGCGGGGTCGGTGGTGCTCGACCTCAGCCGGATGAAGAAGATCGATTATGACGAGGCGAACGGCACTGTGCTGCTGGAGCCGGGAGTCGGCTTCTACGATCTCTACGACTTCCTGAAGTCGAAGGGCATGAAACACTGGCTGTCGGTGCCCGGCAATAGTTGGGGATCGGTGGTCGGCAACGCGCTGGACCGGGGCATGGGCTATACCCCCTATGGCGAACATGCGACGCGGATCTGCGGCATAGAGGCGGTGATGGCCGACGGCCTCGTCGTGCGCACCGGCATGGGCGCGCTGGACGGCGCGCCGACCTGGCAGCTCTATCGCTTCGGCTTCGGCCCCGGCTGGGACCAGATGTTCGTCCAGTCCAATTTCGGCATCGTCACCAAAATGGGCCTGTGGCTGATGCCTGCGCCCGAATCGCTGATGGGCATGGACCTGGAGTTCGATCGGCCGGAGGATCTGGGGCCGTTGATCGATGCGATCGCGCCGCTGCGGCGGGAGGGCCTGTTGCAGCAGTCGCCGACCATCGGCAACTGGCTGCGCGCCGCCGCCGTGGTGACGACCCGCGACCAATGGACCGACAAGCCCGGTGCGCTGCCCGACGATGCGATCGCGGCGATCCGCAAGAAATTCAACGTCGGCTGGTGGGGTGTCAGCCTGCGCCTCTATGGCCGGGAATCGGTCAACAAGGCGGCCTATGCGATCTTGGAGCAGGAAATGGGGAAGCTCAAACCCATGTCGCTGCGCCCGACCGTCTGGAAAACCGGCGAACCGCTGGAGGCGACCGGCTGGACCGGCACCCCGCTCACCATGCCGATGCAGAATGCCAACTGGCATGGCGGGCGCGGCGGGCATATCGGCTTTTCGCCGATCCTCCCCCAATCGGGCGCGGCGGCGCAGGCCCAGTTTCAGCGCACCTACGCCCGCTACAAACAATATGGCATGGACTATCAGGCCAGCTTCGCCTTTGGCGAGCGCCACCTCATCAACGTCAACGCGGTGCTCATCAATAAGGATGATCCCGATCTGATGGGCCGGGTCGATCCCTTCCTCAAGCATGTGATCGCTGATGCCAAAGCCGAGGGTTACGGCGAATATCGCACTCATCTCGACTATATGGACGCGGTCGCGGGCACCTATGATTATAACAAGGGCGCGCTGGCGCAGCTCAACCGCAAGGTGAAGGATGCGCTCGATCCCAAGGGGGTGATCGCGCCGGGCAAGAGCGGCATCTGGCCCAGCCGCCGAGCGGGAGGGCAGGGTTGATGCGTCGGGGGATGATCGCCCTAATGGGCGGGGCGCTGATATTGGCGGGCGCGGCTTGCGGCCGGGCGAGCGAAACGCCCGCTCAGGCGCCCAAGCGGCCGCCGCCCTTGCCAGCGCCGGAGACTCTGTCGTCGCGTCCGGCAGCTGGACCGGGGGAGAAGCTCTATATCGAAAAATGCGCCATGTGCCATGGACCGGGCGGCATGGGGACGGGGCTGCTCGCGCGGCGGTCGGACCAGCCCTTGCTGGAGAAGCGCACCGATCTGCCGGCGGACTATGTCGTGCAGGCGGCGCGCATGGGGATCGGCAACATGCCCGCCATCCCGCGCGGCGAAGTCAGCGATGCGGACTTGAAACTGATCGCGCAGCATCTGGCCAAGGGGGCAAAGCCATGAGCGGCCTGTCACGCCGGGGATTTATGGCGAGCGCGGCCGTGGCGTCGGCGGCGCTGGCTGGCGTACGGACCGAGGCTGCGACGGTGCCGCTCCTGCTGCACGATTCGGGGCTGACGGCGGGGCGCCGCTTCGCCGCGCGCGCGCAAATGTTGGGCCGGCAGGCCATCCCGCTGGAGGGTGACCGAGTGCGCCAGATGCGTGCCTTACTATCGGCCTCTCCCGCCGCGATCTTCGCGATCACCCGGCGCAGCGACGAATTGCTGGTTGGCGAGATTGCGGCCGAGGCTGGCTATCGGCGCATCGCGCTGGTGCGGCATGGCGCGGACGGGCGGATGACGGCGCGCTGCGCAATGGACGGCGCGTCCGTCCACTCGCTCGCGCAACTATCGGGCACGGCCTGGCCGGAAGCCTTCGCCGACCTCGCGCTCGACAAGGTCGGCCAATGTGCTCTGGTATCGGAAAGCAGGATAGAGCCCGCGCTCAGCTGGGTGATGGTCCGCAGCTGAGCTGTTCGCTTCGAGCGAAGTCGAGAAGGGGTTGCATGCCCGTTTCTCGACACGCTCGAAACGAGCGGAGGTTATTACCGCCTGATGATCAGCGAATCCGGCCGTTTACGCGGCACCCACTCCCCGCGGCCGGGAAAATTCTTCAACACTTCGCCATCCCACAATCGCACGGTGCGCCGATGGAAGCGCCACTGGCCATCGTCGCCCTTCACCGCATGATCGTCATACCAGCCGGCAAAGCGCAGCAGATAGGGCGGTTCGCCTTCGCACTCGGTCACGAAGGCGAAGCCGCGCATCTTGCAACTGCCGTCCTCCTGCGCCGTATATTGAACCTGAGTCACATGATGCTGGCGACCAGGAAAGCCCGGCGCATTGCGATAATGTTCGGCGATGCCGCGAATTCCCTCATGCCCTTCCCAGATGTCGGGATCATCGAAGACCTCCTCCACCATGCGCGCGCCGGGCGTGAAACAGGCGACCAGCGCCTCGACATCCCCGGTATCGAGCGCCCAGCTATAGGCGGCGATCAGGTCTTGCAGCGCGATCCGGTCCTCGATCGGAAGGGAAGGCATGATAGTCACTCTCCTTGGTTCTCTGGCCTTGGTTCTTTGGCTTGACGTAATAATAACATTCGTTACGATTATGTGCAACAAGACGCGAGATCATGCAAGCGAGAGGACGCATGGGGAAGATCATCATTTCAGGCGCTTCGGGCGCCTTTGGTCGCGCGGCGGCGGAATTGCTGCTGGACAAGGTTGCGCCGCAGGACGCGATATTGCTGACCCGCACGCCCGCAAAGCTGGCCGATCTGGCCACCCGCGGCGCGGACGTGCGCTTCGCCGATTTCGACGATCCGGCCAGCCTGCCCGCCGCGATGGCGGGGGGGGAGAAGATGTTGCTTATCAGCACCGCGCGCGTCGGCACCCGCGTCGGCCAGCATCGGAGCGCTGTTGAGGCGGCGGTCGCGGCGGGCGTGCGGCATATCGTCTATACATCCATCATCGCCGCCGATCAGCCCGGCAATCCTGCGATCGTCAAGGACGACCATCGCGCGACCGAGGAGATCATTGAAGGCTCAGGCGCCGCCTGGACGCATTTGCGCGACAGCCAATATGCCGAGGCGATCGCCGGACCTATGACCATTCCCGCTCTGATGGCAGGCGGCAAGCCCGACAATTGCGGCGACGGCCTGGTGGCCTTCGTCAGCCGCGACGATTGCGTCGCGACCGCGGTGGGTGTCCTCACCCAACCGGGTCATGAGAACCGGGCCTATGTGCTGACCGGTCCCGATCTGCTCACCATTCCGCAGGCGATGGCGTTGGCCAGCGAACTCGCCGGCAAGCCGATCGTGGTCGATCCGGTCGATGACGAAGCGATGTTCGCCTATTTCGACGCGCTGGGCGCGCCGCGCCATGCCTCCGACATCGTGCCCGACGGGCCGATCCCCTGGTCGAGCGACGACATGGTAACGTTCGGCCAGTCGATCCGCGAAGGCTATTTCGCGGAAAAGACCGACTGGGTCGCGAAGATCACCGGCCGCAAGCCTAAAAGCCTGCGCGAGGTCATGCTGGCGCACAAGGAAGGCTGGCCGCTGTGAAGAGGATGATGGCCGCGCTGGCGGCGTTGCTGGCGCTCGCGGGATGCGCGGGCGGCGGAACGACGGGCGACAGCGGCGCGGGCGACGACTGGCCCTATACCGGCGGTGACGTCTGGGGCAGCCATCATTCGCGCCTGACCGATATCGACAAGGGCAATGCCGGTCGCCTGGGCCTGGCTTGGTCCTACGACCTCAATACCAACCGCGTGCAGGAAGCGACGCCGGTGGTCGTCGATGGCGTCATGTACACCAGCGGCAATCTGGGCCGGGTCTATGCGCTCGACGGGGCGACCGGCAAGCCGCTCTGGGCCTTCGAGCCGGAGGTGGACATGCAGTCCAATCGCGCGGCCTGCTGCGACCAAGCCAATCGCGGCGTCGCCGTGGCCAACGGCAAAGTCATGGTCGGCGCGCTCGACGGAATGCTCTACGCACTCGACGCGAAAAGCGGCAAAGTCCTGTGGAAGGCCGACACGGTGGTCGATCACAGCCGCGGCTATACCAGCACCGGCGCGCCCGAAGTGGCGGGCGATCTGGTCATCATCGGCAATGGCGGCGCGGAATATGACGCGCGCGGCTATGTCACCGCCTATCGCATCGCCGATGGTGGGCAGGCCTGGCGCTTCTATACCGTGCCCCACGACCCGGCGAAGGGGCCGCAGGAAAACAAGGCGCTCGACGCCGCGCTCAAGACCTGGGACGCCAAAAGCCGCTGGGACATTGGCGGTGGCGGCACCGTGTGGGACGCGATCAATTATGATCCCAAGTTCGGCACCGTCTATATCGGCGTCGGCAATGGCGGCCCCTATTCCATCGCCACCCGATCGCCCAAGGGCGGCACCAACCTCTATCTTTCCTCCATCGTGGCGCTGGACGCCAAGAGCGGCGCGGTGAAATGGCATTATCAGGAAACGCCCGGCGATAGCTGGGACTTCACCGCCACCCAGCCGATGGTGCTGAGCGAGATGGAGGTGGACGGCACGGTCCGCCCGGTCATCCTCCATTCGCCCAAAAACGGCTATCTGTTCGTGCTGGACCGCGAAACCGGCAAGCCGCTGCGCGTCAATCCGCTGGTGCGGACCAACTGGACCAAAGGGTTCGACAAGGATGGCGTGCCGCAGATGACGCCGGACCGCACCGATTTCTGGAACGGCCCGCGCATCATCTTCCCGGCGTCGGCGGGCGCGCGCAACTGGTATCCGGCCGCCTATGATGCCGAGCGGAAGAACTATTATGCCTCCGTGCTGGACATGGGGAACCTCATGTTCACCGTGCCGCCCGGCACGCCGGCGGAACCCCGGCGGCCCAAGGCGCTGAACGTCCAGACGACGCTGATTTTCACGCCACAACTGGAGGCGGTGCTGCCGACCCTGCCGCCCGCGATCCGCCAACAGGTGGAAAAGCTGCCCGAAATGCAGTGGGTGAAGGACAAGCCCTATAGCAGCGAACTGCGCGCCATCGACCCGCTGACCGGCAAGGCCCGCTGGGCGGTGCCGACGGAAGGGTGGCAGGACCGAATGGGGATGCTCTCCACCGCATCGGGCCTGATCGTCCATGGCACCATCGGCGGCAAGCTGATCGTGCGCGACGCCGACACTGGCAAGCTCATCAAGGAAATCGATACCGGCACGTCGATCATGGCGGCGCCCATGACCTATCGGGTGAAGGGCGTGCAATATGTGGCGGTCGCGGCCGGTTTCGGCGGGGGCGGCTGGGGCTATGTGCCGCGCTATTCGGCGGCCTATCGCAACGGCAACGCCAACCGCATCCTGGTGTTCAAGCTGGACGGTGGCCCGGTGCCGCAGCCCACGCCGCTGCCGCCAGCAGAGGTTGCCCCAGCGCCGCCCGCGCAGTTGCCCGGCGCGACGGCCGCGATGATCGCCAAGGGGCAGGGGCTGTTCTTCCAGAATTGCGCCATCTGCCACAGCAACCAGCTGCGCTCCACCGCGCCCGACCTGCGCCGGATGCAACCGGCCACGCATGATATGTTCAACCAGATCGTGCGCGACGGCCTATTGCTGCCGGGCGGGATGCCGCGCTGGGACGATTTGCTGAGCGTGGAGGATGCCGACGCCATCCATGCCTGGCTGATCGCCGAGCAGGGGCCGCTGCGCGAGCGTGAGCGGAAGCTGAAGGCGGCGGGCAAGCCACTCGATGCGCCCAGCGCCGCCATCATGTCCAATTTCTAGGAACGACCATGGAAGAGACCGACATCATCGTCGTGGGCGGCGGTTCGGGCGGGTCCGCGATGACTGGGCGGCTGGCCGAAGCCGGCCTGTCCGTCACCCTGGTCGAGGCGGGCAGGACCGACCGGCATATGCGATCGCGCATCCCGGCGCTGACCAGCGCGATCGTGCAGAACCCTGCCTATGACTGGTGCTATCAGGCAGAGCCCGACCCGTCGCTGGGCGGCCGGGCCGACATATGGCCCGCAGGCAGGATGCTGGGCGGCGGCAGCGCATTGAATGGCATGATGTTCATTCGCGGCCATCGCTGGGACTATGACGAATGGGCGCGGCTGGGCGCTGCGGGATGGGACTATGATTCGGTGTTGCCCTATTTCCGGCGGATGGAAAATAATGAGCGGGGCGCGGACGCCTGGCGCGGGACCGGCGGGCCGATCGCCGTGTCGGAAGGGCGTGCGCGCTATCCTATTACCGACCAGTGGATCGCGGCGGCGCAGGCGGCGGGTATTCCCCGCTCGCCGGACCTGAACGGGCAGAGCGCCGAGGGCGTCGATTATGTGCAGGTATCGCAGCGAGGCGGCACGCGCTGTTCGGCGGCGCGCGGCTATCTGCACGAGCGGCGCGGCGGCAGGGCACCGACCATAATGTTGGAGGCGCAACTGCTGCGCATCAGAATCGAGGACGGCCGGGCGGTCGGCATCGACTATTGGCAGGACGGCGTCGAAAAGACGCTGCGCGCGCGCCACGGCGTGGTGCTGAGCGCGGGCGCGATGAACACGCCGCGCCTGTTGATGCTGTCGGGCATAGGCCCGGCCGATCATCTGCGCGCGCATGGAATAGAGGCGGTGTGCGATCGGCCTGGCGTCGGTAGCAATCTTCAGGACCATGTCGGCACCCATGTCGTCAATGAAGTCGACGCAGCCACGCTCAACAGCGATGCGCAGGGCTTGCGCGGGGCATGGCAGGTGCTGCGCTATGCGCTCTCCCGGCGTGGCGCGCTGACCACCGCGATCGGTCATGCGCAGGCTTTCGTGAAGAGCCGCCCGGAATTGCCCGCGCCCAATCTCCAGATCAGTTTCGCCGCTTTCGCCTTCGACTTCGATGAACAGGGTCGGTTGATGCTGCGCAAGACGCCGTCCGTCTCTACCCTGGTCGGGCTGATGCGGCCCAGCCATCGCGGGCGGATCAGTCTGCGCTCTGCCGACCCCTTCGCGCCGCCGAAGATCGAGCATCGGCAATTGGGTAGTGACGACGATATCGACCAGATCGTGGAAGGCATCGGCATCGCCCGGTCGATCCTGAACGAAACGCCGATCGCGGCGCATATCAAGGGCGAGCTGCGTCCCGGCGCGGCGCTGACCGATCCCGATCAGTTGCGCGGCTATGTGCGGATGGCGTCGATCCCGCTCTATCATCCCGTCGGCACAGCCAGGATGGGTGCGCGCGACGATGCGCAGGCGGTGGTCGATGCCGACCTGGCCGTCATCGGGGTGGAGGGGCTGTGGGTGGCCGACGCGTCGGTCATGCCCAGCCTGCCTGCGGGCAATACCAATGCGACCGCGATCATGATCGGCGACAAGGGCGCGGACCATGTGCTGCGCGCTATGCGACAGCGAACTGGACAGTTGTGAGCGTTTGCGCGGACTTGATATAACGATAACGATCGTTATGAAAAGATGGTAGAATGAGGAGCAGATAATGGTGCGAGTCTTTCCCGAAACGATCCATTTTACCGGCCTCAATACGCCTGTTGGCATCGAATGGTCGGCGCGCAATCTGGCGGTGATCGGCGAGATCCCGGCCGAGATCGACGGCGCCTTTTTCCGCGCCGTGCCGGACCCCGCCCATGCGCCGATGTTCGACGATGATATCGTCCTGTCGGGTGATGGCATGGTTGCGAAGTTCGCCATTCATGACGGCAAGGTGGATTATGCCATCCGCTATGTCGAAACCGAACGCTACGCGCTGGAAAAGGACGCCCGGCACGCCCTGTTCGGCCGCTATCGCAACCCCTTTACTGACGATCCCGTCGTGGCCGGTCGCGACCGCACCGTCGCCAACACGACGCCGGTCTGGCATGGCGGGCGGCTGTTCATGACGAAGGAGGATGGCCTTGGTTATGAGATCGATCCCGACACGCTGGAGACGATCGGCCGCTGGGACTATCATGGTGCCTTCACGTCGCAGACCTTCACCGCCCATCCCCGCGTTGATCCGCAGACCGGGGAGATGTTCTTCTTCGGCTATGAAGCGGACGGGCTGTGTTCGACCAAGGTCGCCTATGGCGTGGCGGATCGCGACGGCAATCTGATGCGTGAGCAATGGTTCGATCAGCCCTATTGCTCGACCATCCATGATTTCGCGATCACCGAAAAATATGCGATTTTCCCGATTTTCCCGACCACGGCCGATCTGGACCGATTGAAGGCAGGCGGCGCGCATTGGGCGCACCAGCAGGATCTGGACAGTTGGGTCGGCATCATGCCGCGCTATGGCAAGGCGGAAGAGATGCGCTGGTTCCGCGGGCGGCCGGGCGTGTCGGCCTTCCACATCGTCAACGCCTTTGACGATGGCGATTGCGTCCATCTCGACCTGTGCCTGTCGGACACCAATGCCTTTGGTTTCATGCGTGAAGCCGGCGGTATCCAGCGCGACCAGCGGGAGATAGGCGGCGGCCTGACCCGCTGGACCTTCGATCTGTCGAAGGACGGGGACAGTTTCGAGGCGCGGCTGATCGGCCCGCCTGGCGACATGCCGCGCCTGCGCGACGCCGACCAGGGGCGGCCTTATCGGTCGGCCTGGTATCTGTCGATGAACCCACAGGGCGGACCGCCGCTGCCGGGCGGGCCGGTCGGCTTCGCCTTCAACGCGCTGTTGCAGATCGAGCCGGGCAATGGCCGCATCGACATGATGGGGCTGGAATTCGGCATGGCGATAAGCGAACCGGTGCATGTTCCATCGGCGCAGGCGGGGCATGAAGGCTGGTTGCTGATGGTGGTCGATCGCCAGGCGGGGGAGGCGGACTATAAGTCCGAACTCTGGGTGGTGGATGCAAACACCATCGCCGCCGGGCCGGTCGCACGCGTGCCGATGCCCCTGCCGATGCGTGCGCAGGTGCATGGCGCCTGGGTGTCGGCGGCGCAATTGGCAAGCGCGAAGGCGCACCAAGCCGCTTGACAAAATACTAACGATCGTTACTTAATGGCGGGGAGGCAGAGACCTCTCCGTCCTGAACGGAAAAGACGGAAGGCCCTGGGCCGGGCAAGAGGATGGCAAGGCAGGCAGGCGCATAGCGCCGCCCCCAACCGGAACCGGCAATGGCTGGTCCGGCGCTTCCTCCCCCTGCGCCTTGAGGCCATCATATGAGGGAGGAAAAGACCATGGCGATAATCTGGAAGAGCCGGTTTCAAGGGCATGTGGCGGGTATAGCGTTGGCAGCGGCGATGATCGCCGCGCCCGCAACGGCGCAGGAGGCGGCGACGCCCGAACAGGCAGCCGATCAGGCCAATAGCGCCGATATCATCGTCACCGCCCAGTTCCGCGCGCAAAATCTGCAGGATACGCCGATCGCCATCACCGCGGTCTCAGCCGATACACTGGCTGCGCGTAGCCAGACCAGCGTCACGGACCTGGGCCAGTTCGCGCCGAACGTCGCGCTGGCGCCCGCCACCAGCATCCAGGGCAATGCCGTCGCCGCCTTCATCCGTGGCGTGGGGCAGCTCGACGCCAGCTTCGCGCTGGAACCGGGCGTCGGCATCTATATCGATGACATCTATTATGGCACGACCTTCGGCGCGGTCATGGACCTGACCGACCTGGAGCGGGTCGAGGTGCTGCGCGGACCGCAGGGCACGCTGGCCGGCAAGAACAGCGTCGGCGGCGCGGTGAAGCTGTTCAGCAAGAAGCCGGATGCCACGCCGGGCGGTTTCGTCGAGGCGACCTATGGCCGGTTCGACCGGCTGGAACTGCGCGGCAGCGCCAATGTGCCGCTGACCGACGACCTGTTCCTGCGCGTGTCGGGCGTGTCGAAAAATGTCGACGGTTATATGAAACTGCTCGATTATGGCTGCGTCTACCCGGCGTCGGGCATCCCGGCCAGCAGCGGCAACAAGAATTGCCGGATCGGCACCGAAGGCGGGATCGACGTGATGGCGCTGCGCGCCGCGCTGCGTTACGCGCCGGCCGGATCGCCGCTGGAAATCAACGTCGTCGCCGATGTGTCCAAGGACAAGAGCGAGACGGTCGCGACCAAATTGCTCTATGCCGACAACCCGTCCGTGCGCAGCTATGTCGCGGGCGATCCGACCGCGGGCATCCCGTTCGACAGCCGCTTTCTGACCGGGTCGAAGAGCTACACATCCTACGCCACCTATGCGACCGGCGGCAATTATACGACGGTGTTCGGCATCCCGACCCAGATCGCGCCGGGGGGCTTTTCCGCCAGCCCGACCAGCACGGTCAAGGCGTGGGGCCTGTCGGGCACGATCGACTATGACCTGTCGGACTCGTTCAAGCTCAAGTCGATCACCGGCTATCGCAGCGCCGATGGCACCAGCGCGATCGATGTCGACGGATCGCCGCTCGCGATATTGTTGCAGGAGTTCACCTACGGCCACGAGCAGTTCACGCAGGAATTGCGGTTGAGCGCCAATTTCAATGACAAGGTCGACCTGACCGTCGGCGGCTTTTATTATAAGGCGACGGACACGATCGAGGGGCGCAGCCAGATCCCGACCCTGTTGTTCGATTTCTTGTCGGACGACGTCATCAAGAACCGCAGCGCGTCGGTGTTTGCCCATGGCGAATTTCATGTGACCGACGCCTTCAACATCATCGGCGGGCTGCGCTACACCGATGACAAGAAGACCTATCGCTATTCCCGCCGCAATGTGGATGGGACGTTGCCAAGCGGCGCCTTCTTCACGCCCAATTTCCTTCTGGTCGGGCTGGACGGGCTGACCGGCACGTTCAAGGGCAACCGGGTCGATTACCGTATCGGCGTCAATTATCGCTGGTCGGACGAGCTGATGACCTATGCCCAGCTGTCGACAGGCTTTAAGGGCGGCGGCATCAACCCGCGCCCGTCCGCGCCGGATCAGGTCCAGACCTTCGGCCCGGAAAAGCTCACCACCTATGAAGCCGGGTTCAAGGCTGATCTGTTCGGCCGGATGTTGCGCCTGAACGGTGCGGTGTTCCTGAACAAATATGACGATATGCAGCTGGTCCGTTATCAGTGCCCGGAAAGCGTCGTCCTGTCCTGCTCGGTGCCGTCCAATGCGGGCGATGCGGAAGTATTGGGTTGGGAACTGGAGGCGCAGCTGCGTCCGGCGGACGGCCTGTCGTTCGACGCATCGGTCGGCTATCTCGACTTCGATTATAAGAGGATCACCAACCCGGCGACGCTGGTGACCAAGGACATGATCGCGCCCTTCATCAGCAAATGGCAGTTGTCGGCTGGCGTGCAATATGAAGCCGACCTGGGCGGCAATGGCACGCTGACGCCGCGGATCGACTGGTCCTGGCGCTCCAACTTCTATTATAACGCGATCAACAACGCCGATAATCTGATCGACGCGCCCAGCCTGGTCAATGCGCGGCTGACCTATCGCGCGGCCGACAAGGATTGGTCGCTCAGCGTTGGCGTCACCAACGTCTTCGACACATTCTACTATCAGGGTGTTGCGGAAAACGTCGCCACCTACGGTGTGTCCACCGGTACGGTCGGCCGTCCGCGCGAATGGACCGCGACGGTCAAGAAGAGCTTTTGAGAGGAAATGGACAGCATGATTCCAACAGGCATCCGGATCGCCCATCCCGACAAGCTGTTCATCGGCGGCGCGTGGATCGATTCCACTGGTGAGGGCATGATCGAGATCGTCTCGCCCAATAGCGAGGAGGTGATCGCGCGGGTCGCCGACGGCACGGCAGCGGATATGGACCGGGCCGTCGCTGCCGCGCGCAAGGCGTTCGATGAAGGGCCATGGCCGACCATGGACCCGGCGGAGCGGGGGGCGATCGTCAAGCGCATGGGCGCTGAACTGGAACAGCGCGCGCCCGAACTGGCGGCGGCCTGGACCGCGCAGGTCGGTGGGCTGGCGAGCTTTGCGCCGGTCATGACCGGTGGGGCGACCGCCACGTTGATGGCGATCGCGGGCTATGCCGATAGCTATCCGTTCGTGGAGCGGCGCCCTTCGCACATGGTCAACACCGCCATCGTGGTGCAGGAACCCGCCGGCGTGGTGGCGGCGATCGCGCCGTGGAACGCGCCCTATGGCATCATGTCGGCCAAACTGGCTTATGCATTGGTCGCAGGTTGCACCGTCATCATGAAGCCCTCGCCCGAAACCCCGCTGGAGGCCTATATCATGGCCGAAGCGGCGGAGGCGGCGGGAGTGCCGGCGGGCGTCGTCAATCTGGTTGCGGCCGGGCGCGACGCGTCCGATCATCTGGTCCGCAATCCGGGGATCGACAAGGTGACCTTCACCGGATCGACCCTGGCGGGCAAGCGGATCGGCGAAGTCTGCGCCGGTCGCGTGGCGCGCTGCACATTGGAACTGGGCGGGAAGTCGGCGGCGATCGTGCGTGACGACTTCCCGATCGAGGCGGCCGCCGCGATCCTGGGCAACACCATCACCATCATGAGCGGTCAGGTCTGCGCGATGCTGAGCCGCGCGATCGTGCCGCGCCATCGCCATGACGCATTGGCCGACGCCATCGCCAAGGTGATGCAGGGTATCCGCATCGGCCATAGCGATGCGCCCGACACGCAGCTTGGCCCCGTCGCCATGAAGCGTCAGTTGGAT
>NZ_FBXK01000001.1:0-35000 GCF_900013425.1 Sphingobium sp. Z007 | reverse complement strand
AATATTCGTGGGCCTGGAGGTGTGTGACGGATGGCGTAAATGGTCTGGGCTTATTGGATTGCTCCAGGCTGTGAAGTTGTCCCAGGAAATAGCCCCTCCGTATAGACCGTACCCTAAACCGACACAGGTGGAATGGTAGAGTATACCAAGGCGTTTGAGAGAAGTATCCTGAAGGAACTCGGCAAATTGCCTCCGTACCTTCGGAAGAAGGAGGCCCCATATAAGCGCAAGCTCTTATGGGGGCACAGGCCAGGGGGTAGCGACTGTTTAGCAAAAACACAGGGCTCTGCTAAGTCGGCTTCAAGACGACGTATAGGGCCTGACGCCTGCCCGGTGCCTGAAGGTTAAGAGGAGGTGTGCAAGCACTGAATTGAAGCCCAGGTAAACGGCGGCCGTAACTATAACGGTCCTAAGGTAGCGAAATTCCTTGTCGGGTAAGTTCCGACCTGCACGAATGGCGTAACGACTTCCCCACTGTCTCCAGGATATGCTCAGCGAAATTGAATTCTCCGTGAAGATGCGGAGTACCCGCGGTTAGACGGAAAGACCCCGTGCACCTTTACTGCAACTTCAGAGTGGCATTAGGAAAGAGCTGTGTAGCATAGGTGGGAGGCTTTGAAGCATCGACGCCAGTTGATGTGGAGCCATAGGTGAAATACCACCCTGCTGTTTTCTGATGTCTAACCTCGCACCGTTATCCGGTGCAGGGACCCTCTGTGGTGGGTAGTTTGACTGGGGCGGTCGCCTCCTAAAGAGTAACGGAGGCGCGCGATGGTGGGCTCAGGACGGTTGGAAACCGTCTGTTAGAGTGCAATGGCATAAGCCCGCCTGACTGCGAGACTGACAAGTCGAGCAGAGACGAAAGTCGGTCATAGTGATCCGGTGGTCCCTCGTGGAAGGGCCATCGCTCAACGGATAAAAGGTACGCCGGGGATAACAGGCTGATGATTCCCAAGAGCTCATATCGACGGAATCGTTTGGCACCTCGATGTCGGCTCATCACATCCTGGGGCTGGAGCAGGTCCCAAGGGTTTGGCTGTTCGCCAATTAAAGTGGTACGTGAGCTGGGTTCAGAACGTCGCGAGACAGTTTGGTCCCTATCTGCCGTGGGCGTCGAAATTTGAGAGGAGTTGACCCTAGTACGAGAGGACCGGGTTGAACATACCTCTGGTGTACCAGTCGTCCTGCCAAGGGCGCAGCTGGGTAGCTATGTATGGACGGGATAACCGCTGAAAGCATCTAAGCGGGAAGCCTCCCTCAAGATAAGATTTCTTAGGACGGTCGAAGACCACGACCTTGATAGATCGGATGTGGAAGTGCGGTAACGCATGAAGCTAACCGATACTAATTGTCCTATTCGCGCTTAAACGGTTCCCACAAGGAACCGTAGAGTCCCACCATCAATGACAGCCCTGGAAAACAGGCCGTCAAAACATGGTCGGTTGTTAAGCCAGCCCAGATAAGAAGCTTCACATACAAGCTTATCAAAATACCGTGCACGGCATCGATTAAAACCCCCTTATATGCGCCCGCTTCATTGCTTGGTGACCATAGCGTCTGTGACCCACCCGATCCCATCCCGAACTCGGCCGTGAAACCAGTCTGCGCCGATGGTACTATTGCTCAAGCACTGGAAGAGTAGGGCGTCGCCAGGCATTGCAGCGCGCGCATATATCGGATCATAAACCCATTCACAGTCAAAAAAAGGGCGACCCAAAAGGTCGCCCTTTTATCGTTGGTGGCGCGGGATGGAGCAGCCCGGTAGCTCGTCAGGCTCATAACCTGAAGGTCGTAGGTTCAAATCCTACTCCCGCAACCACAGGTCGCATACGTACCACCGCAGCCCATAACAGCAGTCAGGCGACTTGGCCCGATGATCCTCGAGATCACAGGTTTCGTCGTTCCCCAGGACTGCCTTTTGTGCGTAAGCGGGGCCTGGAGGCCGCAGATCAGGCGGCTTCGGCGATCGGTTGCTGATCTGGCCGCCAGTTCCACGGCATGAGTTCATCCCAGCGGGCAGCAGGCCATTCGCCCGCGATCCTGGCGATGACATCGGCGATGTAGGCCTGCGGTTCGAGGCCATTAAGTTTGGCGCTTTCGATAACGGAATAGATGGCCGCAGCCCGATCGCCGCCTGTTTTTGAGCCTGCGAACAACCAGTTTTTGCGGCCAAGGGCCACGCAACGCATGGCGCGCTCGGCTATGTTGTTATCAATCTCCAGGCGGCCATCGTCGAGAAAGCGCGTCAGCGCGATCCAGCGCTTGCAACCATAAGCGATCGCCTTGGCCATCTCCGACTTGGGCGAAAGACGGCGCAGGGCATCGTCGAGCGCCTGGCGCAGGTCGTCGATCAGCGGCTTGGTACGGTCCTGTCGGCTTCGTCGTCGGATATCGGGCTGGTGGCCGCGAACCTCCGCCTCGATCTCATAGAGTAGGCCGATGCGTTCCAGCAGATCAGTGGTGAGCGGTGTCGGCTTGGTGGCGTGGATGTCGAAGATCTTGCGACGAAAATGCGCCCAGCAGGCGACCTCGGTGACGCGGTTGGTGTCGTAGAGCTTGTCATATCCGGCATAGCCATCCGCCTGGAGATAGCCGGTGAAACTGGCCAGCTGCCGTTGGGGATGTGCGCCTGTCCGGTCGGTGGTGAACTCATACCAGACCAGCGGCGGGGTCATGGCACCGCAGCCCCGATCGTCGACGGCATAGGCCCAGAGCCTGCCAGTTGCCGTCTTGCCACGTCCCGGATCGAGCATGGGGACCGGCGTATCGTCGGTGTGGATCTTTGAAGCGGTCAGTCCGACCTCGCGGATACGGCTAATGATCGGATCGAGCAGCACGGATGCCTGGCCGACCCAGCCTGCCAGCGTCGAGCGGTCGATCTCGATGCCCTGCGCGGCCATGATCTCGGCCTGGCGGTATAACGGAAGGTGATGGTCGAACTTGGAGACGACGACATGGGCCAGGGTGCTGAAGGTCGCCTTGCCCCGCGCTATCGCCTTCACCGGCGCGGGCGCTTGCACGATCTTCTCGCAGGCCCGGCAGCTATATTTGGGGCGGATGGTCCGAACGACGCGCCACTGCACCGGCACGGCATCGAGCATCTCGTCGCTATCCTGCCCCAGCGGCCGCAGCGCGCCGCCGCAGTCGGGACAGGTGCAGTTACCCTGCTCGGGCTCGATCCGCTGCTCCTCGCGCGGCAGATGAGCTGGCAGCGTCCGAACCGGTGATGGCCGATCGACGGCTACCGGATCGCCTCGACGCGCGGCGGCGACGATGGCCTCGCCTTCGAGTTCTTCAAGGGCCAGCTCAAGCTGAGCAATCTGGGTATCGAGCTTCTCGGACGACTTGCCAAACTGCATCCGCTTGAGGCGCGCAATCTGCACGCGCAGCGTATCGATCAGGATGTCGCGGGCGGAAATATCGGCGTGGGCAGCTGCCAATGCAGCTTCAAGCTCGGCGATCCGAGCGTCTTTATCAGGGGTGGAAAGGCCTGCGTCCGACACCACGATCATATAGCAGATCGATGGTCGAAACGCTAATAAAAGCACCAGAAAATGGGCGTTTTACCCCGCCAGTGAAGGAGTGAAAGTGCGTTCAGGTCGCCGCCAGTCGATGCCTTCCAAGAGCATCGAAAGCTGCGCCGCCGTCATCACCACCGACCCCGTCTTGGTCGACGGCCACACAAAGCGCCCCCGGTCCATCCGCTTGGAAAACAGGCACATGCCCTGGCCGTCATACCAGAGCAGCTTCACCAGATCGCCGCGCTTGCCGCGAAAGGCGAATAGCGCGCCGGAATGCGGGCTTTGCTCCAGGACCTGCTGCGTCATCACGGCAAGGCCGTCAAAACCCTTGCGCATGTCTGTCGCGCCGCAGGCCAGGAATATTCGCGTCGATGGTGGCAGCGGGATCATCGTGTCAGGATACCGATCACCCGCGACAGGGCATCGGCATCGACCGTGGCATCCACGCTCACCCTGATACCCGAAGGCAACTCGATCCCGATCAAGCCGGGGACGAGCGGTGCAATGGGAGCGGGCAACGCTGGCGGCTCGCTGATCCGGACCTCAGCGAAGGCTGGCTCGGGCAGCTTGCGAACCCCGGCAAGCTCACCGGACATCGCCTGTCGCCGCCATGTGTAGATCGAGCCGCTGCCGACATCATGGCGTTCACAGGCCGCGCGCACGCAGCCCTCCGGGCCAAATGCATCCCGCAGCACGGCCAGCTTCTGATCCACCGTCCAGCGCCGCCGGCCCGACACGCGGCTAACGACTTCTATCCGACTACTCATACGACCGCTCGTATGAGTAGTCGCTGCACAGCTCGCTGAATCCCCGATCTCGTCCGACACCCGCCACCCCCGCTCAAAGAGCGGCAATCATCCCGGCGAATGCCCGGCATGCAAGGCGGCCGTCAGACCCCGCTTACTTTTGTGCTGCCGTCTCCTCAGGCTCATAACCTGAAGGTCGTAGGTTCAAATCCTACTCCGGAAACTAACGCAAATCTCAGTAAGCTAGCGAACGCCAAGATTTGCGCCGTCCCCGCAAAAGCGAGGATCCATTGCACGAGACGACGTACTCTGTTGATTGCCGCTAGAGCATCACGCCTTTAATCGGACGCATATCCTGCTGCTTTGAGGAAGCTCGCGCATTGTTCAGCAGAGTAGAGGTCGCAGATGTTGCCGATTGCCTGCCAGAGAGCGTCGATTGTTCTGGCACCGGTGCGGCGCAAATGCGCTTTGAGTTTCGAGAAGGCCATTTCGATCGGGTTGAGATCAGGGCTGTAAGGCGGGGTGAAGAGGAACCATGCACCGCGTGCCTTGAGGATTGCCTTGGCCTTTTCACTTTTGTGGCTGGAGAGATTGTCGAGGATCACGACGTCGCCGGGATTGAGCGTTGGGGCGAGTTGGGTTTCGACATAGGTTTCGAAGGTGGCGCGGTTCATGGGGCAGTCGATGACCCAGGGTGCGGTCAGGCCATCGCAGCGCAGGGCGGCGATGAACGTCTGGGTTTTCCAATGACCGAAGGGCGCGCGGGCCTTGAGGCGTTGGTCGCGACGCGCTCGTCCTCGCAGCCGTGTCATCTTGGTGGTCGTTGCTGTCTCGTTAATGAAGACAAGCCGGTGTGACTGCTTGCGCAGGCTGGGTTGCCGATACACACGCCAGGTCCGGCGCGCTTGGGCAACATCATCGCGTCCGCATTCCGACGCCAGCAGCGTTTTTTTTGAAGCTATAGCCTGCCTTGAGAAGCGCCCGCGACAGCGAAGCGGGGTGCACCTGAACGCCGGTTGCCGACCAAAGCCGGGCCGCCAGTTCGGGCATGGTAATGTCCGGCTCGACATCGACCCATTTCGCCAGTGTCGCCAAATGAGGGGCCAGCTTGCCGGCACCGGGCGGACGCCCTTGCCGGGCAGGAACCGCTGAACCCGTCGCAGCCACGCGCTGCGCAAGCTTCACCGCGCAACTCGGGCTCACCCCAAAATGGCGCGAGGCCGAACGCCGCGATTGGCCCGATGCAATGTGATTGGCGATCCGATCTCGAAGATCGAGCGAATAGGCTTTTCCCATGATCCACCTCCAACAACGGTGAATCATATTCCCTCGCCTTTGGGAACCCACAGATTCCTATTTCAAGCTCGATGCTCTAAGAAGTGACCCGGGGTTTCATTGAGAAGTGACCCATCTTGCGATTATATTTCGGATGTTACGGGTGGGTCAAGATGGGGATTCTCCTTTCTGGTTTTGGGCTGCTAAGCCGAGCTATTTGTGAACCGGACGCTGTCGTTTCCAGTCTCCAGTATGTGGTAGTGATGGGTAAGCCGATCGAGGAGCGCGGTGGTCATCTTTGCATCGCCGAACACGCTGGCCCATTCGCTGAAACTCAGGTTGGTGGTGATTATGACGCTGGTGCGCTCGTAGAGTTTGCTCAGCAGATGGAACAGCAGCGCACCGCCGGAAGCGCTGAACGGCAGATAGCCAAGCTCGTCCAGGATCACGAGATCTGAGTGGGACAGTCTGCCTGCTATCTGTCCTGTCCTTTCCTGCGCCTTCTCCTGTTCCAGCGCGTTGACCAACTCGACCGTCGAGAAGAACCGCACCCGCTTGCGATGATGCTCGATGGCCTGGACGCCCAGCGCCGTGGCGATGTGGGTCTTGCCGGTGCCGGGGCCGCCGACCAACACGATATTGTCGGCCACGTCCATAAACTCGCAGCGGTGGAGCTGGCGGACCAGCGCCTCGTTGACCTCGCTGCTGGCAAAGTCGAAGCCCGCCAGATCGCGATATGCCGGGAACCGCGCGATCTTGAGCTGATAGGATACCGATCGCCACCTCCCGTTCGGCGGTCTCTGCCTTCGGAAGTTGGGACAGGATCGGGACGGCCGCATAGAACGCTGGCGCTCCCTGTTCCATGAGATCGGTGACGGCCTGTGCGATGCCGCATCTTGAGGCTGCGCAGCATGACGATGATGGCCCCGCTGGCAGGATCATGACGCATGGCGGTTCTCCCCACGCAGCGATCATAGCGTTCCACATTGGCAAGCGGCTCGCTGATCAACCTGAACGCCTGTGGCGCCGTGATCGGCGGGATAGGCTCAAACGAAGAAGGCCCGGCTGTAGCTGAGCTTGAAGTGCGCTACCTGCAGCTTGGTGCGCACGCCATTGATGACGGCCCAGTCTTCGCTCCAGTCGAACTGGAACGCTTCACCCGGCGCGAACAACAACGGCATGAACGTGCCCTTGCCGTTCATCTGTTGCTGGCGGCGATAATCATCGCGCCAGGCACGAGCAAAGGCCGCGACACGGCCATAGGATCCATCAAAGCCCAGGCTCACCAGATTGGCATGCAACTGCTTGATCGTGCGCTTCTGCTTGCGCGAGCGGCCCATCTCTCGCCTGAGCCATGCCGTCAGCCGTTCGACCAACGGGGCTAGCTTACTTGGCCGCTCCGGCACCTTGGACTGCGGCTCGACTGTGTCCGACCGCAGATACTTCCGGACGGTGTTACAGGATAAGCCGGTGCGCTTGGCTATCTCCCGGATCGATAGATGATCGTGGTAATGCCAGCGCCGGATGACGCTCAATAATGCCATGTCCAACACTCCATGGTCCCCCGCTCTCAAAGCCAGGGACGTGTTCAAACATGGGTCACTTCTCAGTGGACATTACTGGCCTCCCCCGGTCACTTCTCAGCGGCAATCAACAGTAACAGTAAGTCCGGGCGCGACGACATCCAACGCGTGCCGTCCAGCGCGATGCCGCCGCCGGGCAGCGTGAAGACGACGTGGAAGTAGCCAACCGGCAATAGATCGGCCTCGCGAGCGGCTAGCCAGGGGCGCGCCGCCGTGCCTTGTCGCTTGGGGCAGTGCCGGTTGCGGCAGGAGTTGCAGGCGATCCGCTAGTGCCCACAGTCGTCGCAGGCCTCTACATGACCGCCCAGCGCGGCGGTGCGGCAGTTCTCGGCGCCGCGCAAACCAGCGCCATACGCAACGGACAGTGCAGCCTTGCGCTTCAGGCAGTTGGTCGCGCCGAGTAGGAGCGACCTCGTCGCGGCTGAGGACAACGGGCAAGGAGCGCGGATTCTTGACCATATAGAGCTTGCGGGACAGATTCGGGCGATCGATGGTGTGAGCGAAAAAGAAACGCAGCGCAGAAACGAAGCTGTTCATGGTCGGGATCCCTATGCCCGCCTCGCGCTGTTCGAGTTGGAACTGCCGTAGGCCCTCCACGGTCGCAGTATCGGGAGGGCGTCCAAGATAAGTGGCGAACCTCGCGACATGCCGCACGTAGTCAAACTGAGTCTTTCGCGTGAACCGGGGCATATTCATGTCTTCGATCATGCGCTGACGCAGGGAATTAGCAGGGCCATCAAGTTGAACATTGGTCATCATCAGCGCCTTGGTTGAAAGGAGCCTCAATCGTCTGCCTACTCTGGCCAGACCTCAACTTTAACGAAGACCTCATCTGCGCGAGTGCACCTCAAAACAAGCGTCACTCCCGCGCCAGCGGGTTCTCACAAGTCCCACAATCCGGCATCGCCCTCGGCAAAACCGACTCTTCCCGGACATTCAACAATCCACCTGCACATTCCAAGAGCGGACATTCGTTTAAGGAAAACGGGCTTCTGCAAGGCGTTGCATCAACCGGGTTTGCGCTTGGTCCTGACCTTGGGAGCAGGCAATTCCTGGGATGTTATACGAACGATCTCGGCAAGCCACGCACGGTCATCCCACTTTTGCGCGTCGATCAGGAGACAGGGCTTTGCACCGGGATATGGAGGGGCTTCTTCCGCACCGACAGCGAATGCCCGCCCTCTAACAGTGGGCTTTACGAATAGGCGATCGTCGCAAACCAATGCGACCATTTTCCCCTCGCAATAAATGCCGAACTCGCCAAACATCGCCTTGGCTGAAACGTTGCCGCCGCCTGCCATCTGCTCGACAAGGAATTCAACGATTTTACGATCGGACGCCATAAGGCGATATCGCCGGTCCTAATGAAAAGGTCCAGGGTCAATCGGCAACAACGGATCTTCGCGGCGTCAAGGTTGGATGGTCGCTTCGTCCCATCTGCCGCCTACCTATGTCGACCCTTCTGAGACATTCATGACCGAATTTTTCGGCACCTTCCGTTTTCGCTATTTAGGGCTCTATGGTGCCATTGCGCGTTTCAATTGAAACGAGCCGAAAAATCATTACTGTTGCCCCTGTGGGAGATGCAGACACCGAACGTGAGAGGCTGATCGCCGCGCTGGCCCGGGTCGCCGGGCGTGATCGGAGCGCCCTTCGGCAGGTCTATGACATGACGTCTGCGAAACTTTTCGGTATTTGCCTCCGTATCTCTGCAGACAGGGACGCCGCGGAGGATATCTTGCAGGACGTGTATATCAAGGTTTGGAACAGGGCCGACCGGTTCGACGCCGGCAGGGCGAGTCCCATAACCTGGCTTTGCGCGATCGCACGGAACACCGCCATTGACTGGTGCCGTTCGTCACGTCGGACTATGATCGTGCCGGAAATAGACGCAGCGCAAGTCTCCGATACAGCGCCTCTGGCCGACATGATAATCGAGCATAACCAGCACAACATGCGCCTGTTTGCCTGTCTTGATGAACTGGAAGATCGACATGGCATGGCGATCCGCTCGGCATTTCTGGATGGGCTTACCTATGCCCAACTGGCCGATCGGATGGCAGTGCCGATCGGAACGATGAAAAGCTGGATTCGTCGTGGCCTGCAGCAACTCAGGGCGTGCATTAGCGATGGCTGACGCGGTCCTGACGCCCGAAGAACGCGATGCGCTTGCCGCCGAACTGGCGCTGGGCGTGCTTGACGGCGAAGCGCGAGCCGCTGCGCTTCGACAACTGATAGCCGATCCAAATTTCTCGCCTGCCATGATCGACGCATGGGAAGGACGGTTTGCGGCGCTCTATGACGCCTATGTTCCGTTCGCCCCGCCGGAAACGCTGTGGACCGGCATCGAAAATCATATTGCGGACAGCGTGCAGCACTCTCCAGCCGCTGGGCAATTGCGCTGGTGGCGCGCGGGCGCGCTTGCATCCGCAGCGCTCGCCGCCTCTCTGGCGCTAGTCATGGTTCTGCGCCCGACGCCGCCCGTTCCGGCTGCACCGCCTGCTCAAGTGGCGGTGGCGCAGATGGTCGGTGCTTCCGACGGGCCGATGATATTGGCGCGGTACGACCCGGCGTCGGGCGGCCTTACCCTGCGGCCGACCGGCGTCGCATCCGATCGTCTCGCCCCTGAGCTATGGATCATTCCGGCCGACGGCAAACCGCGATCGCTTGGCCTGATTGCGGGTGGCGCCGAAAGTCGCGTAGCGATCAACCCGTCCTACCGCCCCCTCATGACGGACGGCGCCACCCTGGCGGTCACCATGGAATCCATCGACGGCGCGCCGCACGACGCCCCCAGTTCCACGCCGATCGCGGCAGGGAAAATCTCCATTTTCTGACCTGCTTTTCCTGAGGCCAGGGCGGCACATCGAAGATCAGCATCGCCAATGTGATGCAATCCAATGGCGTCATAAATATGATCGATACGGTTCTGATGCCCTGACCCGATCGATCCTGTCAGCGCCGGGCTTCCCTGTTTTCGACGCGGCGCAGATCAGCGGGTGGCGAACAGAGGCGCGACATATTGGCTATAATGTTCTTCGGCCACGCCATAACCGTCGCCAGCAACAAGACAAAGACCGGGGCGGTTGCGCATGACCAGCCTGCTGCGACTGCTGCCGATCAGTTGGTTGCCCTCCATCACATGCAGGGCGTCGGTAATGCTTGCACGGCGAACGACCAGCATATCCGCCAGATCTTGATGCGTGACGCATATGTCGCCGTCATTGGCGCGATCATGGTGCATCAGGATCAATCGCGCCAGCCGCCGCTCGATCGGATCGGTCTTGCTCGACACGATCGTAGCGTTCATCTGGATCATCACGCTATGCACGAAGCGCAGGAGGCTGGCGCGCAGGCTTGGCCTTTCATTCACCAGGCGAAGCATTCTGGAAATCTCTATCCGAAGACATCGGACACCCTGTCCGCCTGCGCGAATATGATAGGGGGACCGGCCCACATCCATCAGTGCCGACCAGCCGACATAGCCCTCGCGCCCGACCAGCGCGGTCAGACATGCCGGACGGGCGCCGGCATCGCTATTGATGGACAATATCCCGCTTTCCGGGAAATCCAGAAACTCTATAGGCTGGCCTGCGCGGACGATGATGACTCTCGGTGCCAAGATGACGCCAGTAAAGTGCCGGCTAATGCTGGCATAGTCAGGCGGTAACAAGGATCGCAGGAAGATGTTCGACGTGTCTTTCTGAATGCCGGCAACCAAAACGCCCTCGCAATTCATGGGGATCGAACGAGCAGATACGGACGCGATGCCGTCAAGGATGCATCCTTGTACGTCCGCGTACGCAGATTATTTTTCCAGCGTAAAAACCGGAACTTCGCCGATCGATCCGGCCTTAGCCCGCCGATGACGCGCCTCCCGCGCATCATGACCACCAGTCAGCGAGGATCGAGCGATGACCGACGATATTCTGGCAATCGAGACTTTGGAACGCAGGGCCAAACGGCGAGAGGAGCGTCGCGATTTCTTCCGAACGCTCGGGGCCATGGCCGCCTTTGGCAGCGCGGGTTATGCAGCGACCAGCCAGTCGGCCATGGCGCAGAGCGCGCCATCCGATGGGGACATATTGAACTTCGCCCTTAACCTCGAATATCTGGAGGCGAACTTCTATTCTTACGCGGTGTTCGGCACGCCGATCGACACCAAATATACCAGCGGTAGCGGCAATGCGGGCACTGCGACGGGCGGCCGGAAGGTCAATTTCACCGACCCGGTCGTGGCCCAATATGCCAAGGAAATCGCACAGGACGAAATCGCCCATGTCGATTTCCTGCGCAAAAATCTGGGCGGGGCCGTCGTCGCCCAGCCAGCGATCGATGTCGGCACCGATCCCAATGGCGCCTTTTCGTCCGCGGCGCGCGCAGCCGGCCTGATCGGCGGCGGCGCCAGCTTCGACCCCTATTCAAGCGACGAAAACTTCCTGTTGGGCGCCTTCATCTTCGAAGATGTCGGGGTCACCGCCTATAAGGGCGCAGCGCCGCTCATCACCAGCAAGACCTATCTGGAAGCCGCAGCCGGTATCTTGGCGGTGGAAGCCTATCATGCGGGCCTGGTCCGCACCTCGCTCTATCGCAAGGGCATCGCCACGCCATCGCTGATCGACGCGACAGAGGCGATTTCCAAGGCGCGCGACAGCCTGGACGGCTCCAGCGAGCTTGACCAGGGCATCGCGGATATCGGCGATGCATCGAACATCGTGCCGCTCGACGCCAACGGCCTGGCCTACAGCCGCACGACCGGACAGGTGCTCAATATCGCTTATCTGACCAACATGGCGACGGCGCGGGGCGGATTTTTCCCCAACGGCGTCAATGGCACCATCAACATGAGCGCGGCGAACTGAACCCCTTTCGAAACGGAGTTAATCCCATGAAAGACGATCTGATGCTCGATGCCTTTGAAGCGCGCGCCCGGCGCCGCGACCAGAGGCGCGGCTTCCTGCGTGCGGCAGGGTCCATGGCTGTGGTGGCGGCTGGCGCAAGCCTGCTGTCCGGCTGCGGCGACGATGAAGCCACGGCCGTACCAACTCCTACACCCACGCCTACCCCGACGCCCACGCCAACCATAACCGATGGCGATGTGCTGAACTTCGCGCTGAACTTGGAATATTTGGAGGCGCAATTCTATTATTTCGCGGCCTTCGGATCGGGCCTGCCCAGCAGCATATTGGGCGGAGCGGGCACGCAGGGCGCAGTCACCGGCGGTCGCCAAGTCGCCTTCGTCGATCCGTTGATCGCCCGCTATGCGCGCGAAATCGCGGCCGACGAACGTGCCCATGTCGAATTTCTGCGCGGTGCGATCGGCACGACGGCGGTGGCGCAGCCGGCCATCGATATCGGATCGAGCGCTACCGGCGCTTTCTCCTCGGCCGCGCAGGCGGCTGGCCTGATTGCTGCAGGCCAGAGCTTCGACCCCTATGCCAGCGACGAGAATTTCCTGCTCGGCGCCTATATTTTCGAGGATGTCGGGGTCACGGCCTATAAGGGCGCGTCGCCGCTCATTTCCAACAAGACGTTCCTGGAGGCGGCGGCCGGCATTCTCGCGGCCGAAGCCTATCATGCCGCGCTGGTGCGCACGGTGCTCTACTCAAAGGGCGTCGACACGCCATCGCTGCGCACATCGGCGGACAAGATATCCGACGCCCGCGACAGCCTGGACGGGTCGGCGGACAAGGATCAGGGCATCAGTCCCAGGGACGGCGCGTCGAACATCGTGCCCACCGATAGCGATGGCATCGCCTACAGCCGGACGACGGGCGAAGTGCTCAATATCGTCTATCTGACGAAGCTGGCCGCACAGAAAGGCGGCTTCTTCCCCAATGGCCTCAACGGCAGTCTCAACACCAGCACGGCGCAGTAACGCCAGCAGACTGCCATTTGAAAGGGGATAATCGATGACGCCTCCGCCACCCGCCGACATCGCGATGCCGTCCACGGACATGCCGGATAGCAGGCCCAGCCTGCCCGGTTCCTATCGGACGATCGCGGTGCCGCGGGCTGGCGGCAGCGTCTGGAAGAAAATGGGCGCCTTTGCCGGTCCCGGCTATATCGTCGCCGTCGGTTATATGGACCCCGGCAACTGGGCGACCGATCTCGCAGGTGGATCGGCCTTCGGCTACACCTTGCTATCCGTCATCCTGCTATCCAGCATCATGGCGATGGTGCTGCAATCGCTCGCGGCGAAACTGGGCATCGTCACCGGCATGGACCTGGCGCAGGCCTGCCGCGCCCAATATAGCGCGCCGGTCCGCATGACCCTCTGGATTATGTGCGAACTGGCGATCATTGCCTGCGATCTTGCCGAAGTGGTCGGCACGGCGATCGCCCTGCAACTGTTGTTCGACATTCCGCTGGTCATGGGCGTGTGCCTGACCGCCGCCGACGTGATGCTTATCCTGTTCCTGCAACAGCGCGGGTTCCGACAACTCGAAGCCTTCATCGTCGCGTTGCTGATCGTAATCGCGGGCTGCTTCGCCGTCGAACTCTTTCTGTCGAAACCCGACCTTGCCGCCATCGGCCTTGGCCTCGTCCCGAGCGCAAGCGTGGTGACCAACCCCGCGATGCTCTACATCGCGATCGGCATCATCGGCGCGACCGTGATGCCCCATAACCTCTATCTTCATTCCTCCATCGTCCAGACCCGCAGTTTCGAGCGGAGCGAAAGGGGCAAGCGCGAAGCGGTGCTGTTCGCCACGATTGACAGCACTATCGCCCTGATGCTCGCCATGTTCGTCAATGGCGCAATCCTGATCCTGGCGGCATCCTCCTTTCATGTCGCGGGCATGACCGGCGTGGCTGAAATCCAAGACGCTCACCGCCTGCTCGCCCCCATGCTGGGCGCGGGGATCGCCAGCACCCTGTTCGCCGTGGCCCTTCTGGCATCGGGACAGAATAGCACGATCACCGCGACCCTGGCCGGGCAGATCGTGATGGAGGGTTTCGTCAACCTGCGCGTGCCCCCCTGGCTGCGCCGGGTCGTCACCCGAATGCTTGCCATCGTGCCCGCCGTCATCGTCGCGGCGCTCTACGGATCGGAAGGGACGACCCGGTTGCTGGTACTGAGCCAGGTGATCTTGAGCCTGCAACTGCCCTTCGCCGTCGTGCCCCTCGTCAAATTCACGAGCGACCGCAAGCTGATGGGCAGCTTCGCGAACCCGCACTGGCTCAAATTCGCGGCCTGGGCGATCTCCGCGATCATCATCACCCTCAATCTCAAACTGCTACTCGACTTTTTCTTTTGAAACGGAGGACTGACATGAAAGCGACCCTGCGTTCCACCTTCATGCGATTGACGTTGATGGCGGCGGCCATTGGCCTGCTCCTGCGCGCCATCCTGTTTGATCGTGCGGACATGCCTTTTGCTGTGGCCATCATAATGGCCGTCATAGTTTATGAGGGGCTCTATCATCTCGCCAGCCGATCGGTCCGGCACCCCGCGCCAGCCGCGGGTACAAGGCTTTCCCATTAATGCCGAGCAACTTCAGGTCCGGCTGAACACGACTGGGACGCCGTGGATGACAGGTGCATCGATCGAAACGACATGGGAGCTTTGGGCATCGTCACTATGGGATGTGAAGGTTCGCATGCGTGGGCTTTTCACTCAGGAGCGAGTGGCAGGCGTGGGCGCGGATCGACAGCGATCCCGACATTCGTGTCGCGATCCTGACCGGCACGGACGATACGCAATTCCGCCTGCCAGAGGCGCGAGCGGGGTTCATCGACCATTGAGGCGTCGTGCATCGCGCCGTCCGCTAACTGCCTCATCACGTGGCCATAGCGATGATCATCGCGAGCGAACCGCTCGATGCGGCCCGCGCCACATGCCGGACGGCGGCTCGATCATCAATTTCGGGTCGGAATCGGGCCTGACCGCTGAAATCAACAATGCCGTTTATGTTGCGTCGAAGGCGGCGGTTCACGCCTGGACCCGCAGCGTCGCGCGCGAATGGGGCAAGCGTAACATCCGCCTGAATGCGGTGCTGCCCTATATCGTAACGCTCATGTACGCGCGATTCCGTGATGCCCTGTCCCCGGAAGACCTGGCCGCCCATGATAAGGCGACCGCCGAACAGATTCCGCTGGGCGGAAAATTCGGTGATGCCGACACGGATCTGGCGCCTGTGCTGCTATTCCTGGCCAGCGATGGCGCCCGCTTCATCACCGGGCAACTCATCCCCGTCGATGGCGGGCTGATCTCGGTTCGGTGATCTGTACGGGCATCGCCAGCGGATAGGCTATCCCATCCGCTCGATGACCATGGCGATGCCCTGTCCGCCGCCGATGCACATGGTGATCAGACCGTATCGACCCCCGATCCGCTCCAGTTCGTAGATCGTCTTGACGGTCAATATCGCGCCGGTCGCGCCAACCGGATGGCCCAGGGCCACGCCGGACCCGTTCGGATTGACCTTTGCCGGATCGAATCCCAGGACTTTGGCGACGGCACAGGCCTGCGCTGCAAAGGCTTCGTTCGATTCGATGACATCCATCTGTTCAAGCGCAAGACCCGCACGCGCAAGCGCGATGGGAACCGCCTTGACTGGACCGATGCCCATACGGTCCGGCTGTACGCCGGCATGGCCCCAACTGATGATCCGGGCCAGCGGTTTCAGATTGCCCGCATCCACCGCCGCCTGCGACGCTAGGACGACAGCGGCCGCGCCGTCGTTGATCCCAGATGCATTGCCGGCGGTGACGGTACCGTCCTTCTTGAAGGCGGGTCTCAACTCGGCAAGCTGTTCTACGCTGGCATTGGCGCGAACATGCTCGTCGGTATCGAACAGCCTGGTCCCTTTCCGATCCTTGACCGGGATCGGCAGGATTTGCGACGAAAAGCGTCCTTCCTTTTGGGCACGCGCCGCCCTGTGGTGGCTTTCAACGGCCAGACGATCCTGATCCTCGCGCGAGATGGCGTGATCGGCAGCCACATTTTCGGCGGTCACGCCCATGTGGAAGCCTTCGAAAGGGTCGCTCAGGACCGCCAGCAGCGCGTCGACCATTTTGACGTCGCCCATCTTCTGCCCGAAACGGGCCGCGGCGACATGGTGCGGGGAACGGGTCATAGACTCCGCGCCGCCGGCGATGGCGAAATCGCATTCGCCCAGCGCCAGCATCTGCGCGGCGGAGATGATCGCCTGGACCCCAGACCCGCACAGTCGGTTCAGGGTGAGGGCGGGCACCTCGATTGGAATGCCGGCTTCGACCGCCGCGACCCGCGCCAGATAGGCGTCCTTGGGTTCGCTGGGGATGACATTGCCCATGACGACATGACCGATCTGATCGGCGGCGACGCCGGACCGTGCGATCGCTTCGGCAATGACCGCAGCGCCCAGTTTCGCTGGCGGATAGTCTTTCAGGCTGCCGCCAAAGTCGCCTATCGCCGTACGAACGCCCGCCAGAATATATACAGCTTTCATAGCCGCTCCTTTAATTGGGTAACGCGATTCAGGCTGCAAAAATCGCTAGATCGGTCGTGTTCGCTACCGTCGGGCGGATAGCGGTTGATGCGGCCCATGGGCAAGCCGCAACCGTCCTTCCCCGGCATCACGCCAGTTCGAACCCCTCATAACCGCCATAGGCGACTTCTTCACACCGCTTGCGATATTCCGGGCCACCGCCGACATAGACCAGGGTGCGGCGCACGGTGGTCCCATCGGGCTTGTGCGTCACCTTGACCCACCAGGCATTGGTGTCGGCCATCAGCGTCCTGGCAAAGTCGGCATATACCGCGTGGGTCCACTGTTTTTCAGCCGCCTGCGTCGGTTGCGCGTAGCTGTAATTGCCAGCCTTCATATAACAAAGCATCTGCGTGACCCATTCAGCCTGAAGCGCGCCGAACACCCCGACATTACAAAATGCCGATCCATTATCAAGCCAGCTTGCCAAGCAGGCTGTCCACCGCGACTTTAGCGTCGCCATAGAACATCCGGGTATTATCCTTGTAGAACAGCGGGTTTTCGATGCCGGAATAGCCCGTGCCCTGTCCGCGTTTCGACACGAAAACCTGTTTCGCCTTCCATACTTCCAGCACCGGCATGCCGGCGATCGGCGAGTTGGGGTCATCCTGCGCGGCCGGATTGACGATGTCGTTCGATCCGATGACGATCACGACATCGGTCGAGGGGAAGTCTTCGTTTATCTCGTCCATCTCCAGCACGATGTCATAGGGCACCTTGGCTTCGGCCAGCAGCACGTTCATGTGTCCCGGCAGGCGGCCCGCGACCGGATGGATCGCGAAACGAACCTTCTTGCCCGCCGCCCGCAGCTTGCGGGTAAGTTCGCTCACGCTCTGCTGCGCCTGCGCCACCGCCATGCCATAGCCAGGCACGATGATGACGCTGTCCGCGTCGTTGAGCGCGGAGGCGACGCCGTCGGCGTCGATCGCCACCTGCTCGCCCTCGATCTCCGCCGCAGGGCCAGTCGTGCCGCCAAAGCCGCCCAGGATCACCGACACGAAGGAGCGGTTCATCGCCTTGCACATGATATAGCTCAGGATCGCGCCTGACGAGCCCACCAAAGCGCCGGTGACGATGAGCAGGTCGTTGCCCAGGGTGAAGCCGATCGCTGCGGCCGCCCAGCCGGAATAGCTGTTGAGCATCGAGACGACGACGGGCATGTCCGCGCCGCCGATACCCATGACGAGGTGGAAGCCGATGAACAGCGCCAGCGCCGACATGGCGAGCAGGACGGTCAGTTCGCGGCCCTCTACCCCGATATTGCCGACATACATCACCAGCAATACGAGCGTCGCCAGCAGCGCCGAGGCGTTGAGGACATGGCCGCCCGGCAGCTTTTTCGCCTTGCCGTCCAGCTTGCCGGCCAGCTTGCCGAAGGCGACGATCGACCCGGTGAAGGTTACCGCACCAATGAAGATGCCTAGAAATTCCTCGACCTTGAGGATGTTGATTTCCACCGGCGTCTTGTGCGCGAGCAGGCCGGCAAAGCCGGTCAGCGCTTCGCGGGCGGCCGGATCGAGTACGTTCACCGCTTCCAGTTCGAAATGCGCGTTGAAGCCGATGAACACGGCCGCAAGCCCCACGAAGCTGTGCAGCGCGGCGACAAGCTGGGGCATTTCGGTCATCTGGACGCGCATCGCCACGATCCAGCCGATGACGGCGGCGACGGCGAAGGTGCCGGCCACGATCGGCAGATTGGCAACGCCAGGGCCAACTAGGGTCGCCAACACGGCCAAGGCCATGCCGGCAATGCCGTACCATACGGCGCGCTTTGCGCTTTCCTGATTGGAAAGGCCGCCCAGCGACAGAATGAAAAGGACCGCGGCCGAGAGATAGGCTGCGGACACCACACCGGTATCGAACATGAAATCTACCCCTTTAGGACCGCTGGAACATGGCCAGCATCCGGCGCGTAACCAGGAAGCCGCCAACAATGTTGATCGACGCGATCAGGATCGAAATCGTCGCCAGAACCAGTACGATGGTGCTCGACGACCCGACCTGGAGCATGGCGCCCACCACGACAATGCCCGAAATCGCGTTCGTCACCGCCATCAGCGGCGTATGCAGCGAATGGCTGACATTCCAGATCACCTGGAAACCGACGAAACAGGCCAGCACGAACACTGTGAAGTGGCCCATGAAGCTGGCAGGCGCCACCGCGCCGACGGCGATCAGCAGGATCGCGGCGACGATCAAAGTCGTAACCTGCGAGCGGGTCTGCGCCTTGAAAGCGGCGATGTCCTTCGCCCGCTTTTGTTCGGGCGTCAGTTCCTCGGCCTTGGGCTTGGGCTTTTGTGCCGCGATCGCCTTGATCTTGGGCGGGGGCGGGGGGAAGCTGACCTGCCCTTCAAAGGCGATGGTCGCCCCCCGGATCACGTCATCCTCCATATTATGGACGATCACGCCATCCTTGCCCGGCGTCAGGTCGAACAGCATGTGGCGGATATTGCTGGCGTAGAGCGAACTAGACTGCGCCGCCATCCGGCTGGGGAAATCGGTATAACCGATGATCGTAACGCCACCCGGCGAAACGATCTTCTCGTCCGTGACTGTGAGCTCACAATTGCCGCCGCGTTCTGCTGCCAGATCGACGATGACCGATCCTGGGCGCATAGCCTCGACCATATCCTTCGTCCACAGGACGGGAGCGTCGCGCCCCGGAATGAGCGCGGTGGAAATGACGATATCGACGTTGGGTGCCAGCTCGCGAAACTTCTTGAGCTGCGCTTCGCGAAATTCCGGGCTGGACGGGGCGGCATAGCCACCGGTGGCCGCGCCATCCTGCTGCTCTTCGGAAAAGTCGAGATAGACGAACTGCGCGCCCATCGATTCGATCTGTTCGGCGACTTCGGGCCGGACGTCGAAGGCGAGCGTGATCGCGCCAAGCGATGTCGCCGCGCCGATCGCGGCCAGGCCGGCGACGCCAGCACCGATCACCAGCACACGGGCCGGTGGCACCTTGCCCGCCGCGGTCACCTGCCCCGTAAAGAAGCGCCCGAAATTGGCACCAGCCTCGATCACAGCGCGATAGCCCGCGATGTTCGCCATCGATGACAGCGCATCCATCTTCTGCGCGCGCGAGATGCGGGGCACCATGTCCATCGCGATCACATTGGCGCCGGTCGCGCTGATCGCAGAAAGCTCTTCGCTGCGCTGTCCGGGATAGAAGAAGGAAATCAGCGTCTTGCCCGGTTGGAGGCGCGCCGCCTCTTCCGCTTCGGGTGGACGCACCTTAACGATGACGTTCGAAGCAGCCCACAATTCGTCGGCGGTTGGGACCACCGTCACGTCGGCCGCGCGATAGCTGTCATCGTCGAAGCCGGCCGCTTTGCCCGCGCCGCTTTCGACAAAGCATATATGGCCCAGCTTCTGCAATTGCAGGGCGCTGTCGGGCGTCAGCGCAACCCGCGCTTCCCCCTGTGCCACTTCTCTGGGTGCACCGATCTTCAAATCTTCCTCCCCCCCCGGTTGTTTTTGGGTGGCACATGCATGCCGCAACGCCCTAATGATCGTTGCGGCGCGATAAATCTATCGCGAAAGACTTGCCAGGTGAAAAGCGTATGTTTCTGATAGGCTGCCGCGTGCGCAATATTGGCAAGCTGATCGCGCCAAATCGATGAACCGCTACCATCGATGCGATGTCTATTGGCGTGAAATGATGTTTGGCCATGCAGGGGGTCCTACGCTGATGGTTTGACGCTTCTGCCGGTCGGCGCTACCGCCGCTGGGATGATCGCCCTGCTTTCCCCCGCCAAGACACTCGATTTTGAGCGCGCGCTCCCGCCGCTCGACGCCTCCAAGCCACATTTTGCCGACGAAGCGCTCAGCCTTGCACGCTCAGCGGCAAACTTGACGCAGAAACGCCTGTCGGAGTTGATGCATATTTCGCCCCGCCTGGCCAAGCTGAATGCGGATCGCTTTGCCGACTTTGCCGCCCTGCCGGAGCGCCCGGCACTGTTCGCCTTTGCTGGCGACGTTTATACCGGCTTTGAGGTGGACACGCTTGATCAGGCGGGCGTGGCTTTCGCGCAGGATCATGTGCGTATCTTGTCCGGCCTTTACGGCCTGCTGCGGCCACTGGACGCGATTCGACCCTATCGGCTTGAAATGGGCACGCGCTGGGCACCGCGGCGCAAATGCCTGACCGACTGGTGGGGCGACGATATCGCGCAGCGCCTGTTGGCTGAACTTGCCGAGGAAGGGTCCGGCGTTGTCCTGAACCTTGCCAGCCAGGAATATTTTGCCGCGGTCAAAGGCCGGTTGGCGGGCGTGCGGGTGATCGAGGTCGAGTTTCGCGAACCCGGCCCGGACGGCCCGCGCTTCGTCAGCTTCAACGCCAAGCGCGCGCGGGGGATGATGGCCCGCTGGCTGTGCGAACATCATATCACCGCGATAGAGGCGATGCGCGACTTCGACAGCGACGGATATCGCTTCGACGCAGACGAGAGCGACGCGGATCGCTGGCGCTTCACCCGGACATGACCCAGGCCGGTAAAACTTCCGCCGTTATCATCGGCGCTTCCGGCGGAATCGGCGCGGCGTTGGAGGCTGCGTTGATCGAGGAGGCGACGTTCGATGTTGTGCACGGATTCGCGCGTTCGCGGGCCGGGCCACACTATATCGACCTGCTGGATGAAAAGAGCATCGCCGCTGCGGCTGCGTATGTCGCCACCGGCCCGTCGCCGACGCTGGTTATCGTTGCGACCGGTTTACTCCATGCGGCAGGCAAAGGCCCTGAGAAGGCTTTGCGCGATTTGGACCCCGACTGGCTGGCGCAAGTCTATGCCGTCAATGCGATCGGCCCTACGCTGATCGCCAAACATTTCCTGCCCATCATGCCCAAAAGCGGGCGCACCGTGTTCGCCGCCTTGTCCGCACGCGTGGGGTCGATCGGCGACAATCGACTGGGCGGGTGGCATGGCTATCGTGCGTCGAAAGCGGCACTCAACATGCTGGTGAGCAACCTGGCCATTGAGGAGCGCCGTCGCAATGATCGCGCCATCGTCGTGACATTGCACCCTGGCACCGTGAACACGGCTTTGTCTCGGCCGTTTCAGGCCAACGTGCAGGCCGGGCGCCTTTTCGACCCGGAGCGCGCCGCGCTGCAATTGCTCGACGTCATCGAAGGCTTGAAAATATCCGACAGCGGGAAACTGTTCGACTTTCAAGGCGAGCCGATTCCGTTCTAGCGGTCTTACATCGTTACCTGCTTTCGGATTGCGCCGTGTTGTCGGCGGTCACTTGATCCGCGCCCGTTCGGTCCGTCTCGAAGAAGCCGAAGGCCAGGCTGGCGATCAGCGCAGTGATGACAAGCAACAGACTGACGACCAGAATATTGCGGCTGACGCGGGACCTCGACCCGCCTTTGGCTTCGACCGCGGAAACATGGGTTACCACCTCGCCATCCTGCTTTTCCTGATACATGTTGTCGTCTCCTTTCCTGGCAGAACAGGCGCATGGACATGCTTGTTCCGCTGGAAGCAGCATTTGTCGATCCCGCGCGGCCTGATCTGAACAGCGATCGCGACAGCTTTACGCTGCAAACGGACGGCGGTCATGGCCGTGCGATGTAAGCACAGTCACCGCGGGCGGACCGCCCGGCTGCTGCCCCGCACCACCAGGCCGCCTTCGACCACGACATGCGCATGTTGGCCTGGATCATCGCGCAGCTTCTGGATCAGACGCACAGTCTGATCCACCATCGACTGCGCCGGCTGAGCATAGCTTGTCAGCGAGAAGGCCGGCCAGGCCGCCATCGGCACGTCGTCATAGCCGACGATCGAAATCTCGCGGCCGACATCCAGCCCATATTCGTGGCGCGCGACGTTGATCGCGGCGATCGCCATGCTGTCATTGGCGCAGAAGATCGCATCGGGCCGATCCTTGCCCGCCAGCAATCGCCGGGTCGCCGCGGTCGCCATCTCGATCCGATAGTCTCCCGCGGCGCGAATCGGCGCGGGCGCACCCTGCTCCGCCAGATAGTCGAAAAAGGCGGCCTCGCGCTGGGCATTGGTCGAAGAACCCGCAGCGCCGGCGAGGAAGGCTATGCGGCGATGGTCGCCGGCCAGCAGATGGGCCGCGATGGTGCGCGCGCCGACAAGGTTGTCGCCGATGACGCTGGAGGCGGCATGATCCCGCGTCGTGCGATTGTAGAGAATCACGGGCACCTGCGCCTTGCGACATTCCTCCGCCAGATTTGAAGACAGGCCGACCGACAGGAGAACGAGTGCGTCGAGGCGATAATGCAAAATTTCATGGATCGACGGCTCGCCGCCGCCGCTACCTTCGGCGGGGAAGAGGAGCAGCCGTAAACCGGCCTGGTCGAGCGTTCGCGACAATAGCTGCAACGTCTCGACGAAGAAAGGGTTGGCCAGGTCGCCAACCCCAACCCCGACGATGTTGGAGCGACCGTTGATTAGCGAGCGTGCGAGCAGGTTCGGTCGATAGCCCAGCCGCTCCGCCGCTTCCATGATGCGCAGGCGGGTGTCGGGGGCGACGCTGGCGCCGGGTGTGAAGGCGCGCGAGACCGCAGATTGCGACACGCCAGCCGCGCGCGCTACGTCATGGGCGGTGATGAAGGAACGGTCATTGATGCTCACGCGCCCTTCTTCGCAAGAGTTATGGCAATGAGCAACTCCCGATCCGCATGATTGAATAGCGTTGCAATCGGCATGGGAGTAATTCTCGAGATTCACTCAGGGATTGCCAATCTATATTGCGGAATTCATGATGCATAAGTATGCAATGTATATATCGAGTCGGGAAGAGCAAGCATGATTAGAGAAGTGGCGCGGCTAGAGATTGATCCGGCAGATGCGGATCGCTTCGAAGCGGCTGTCGTTCAGGCGATCCCCCATTTTCGCGCAGCAGAGGGGTGCCGCAGCTTTCGGCTCGACCGCTCGGTCGATCGGCCGGGCCAGTATCGGCTGGTCGTGGGCTGGGACACTGTCGCTGCCCATGTCGATGGCTTCCGCAACGCGCCCGGCTATCAGGCGTGGCGCGCGCTGGTCGGTCCTTTTTTCATAAGCCCGCCGGACGTCGATCATGTCGAGACGGCGGTGGACGGTTTTTAAGTAAGGATCAGGACTATGGCGCGATATTTGAAGCGTGGCGCAACGGCGCAATCGAAGGCGGATGCCGACCGCAAGGTGCGTGATATCGTCGAGGCGGCACTGGCCGATATCGAAACGCGTGGCGACGCCGCAGTGCGCGAGATGTCGATCAAGTTCGACGGCTGGGATCGCGATGATTATCGCCTGAGCCAGGCGGAAATCGACGCCTGCGTCGACAGCCTGACGCCGCAGGAGCGCAAGGACATCGAATTTGCGCAGACGCAGGTGCGCAATTTCGCCCAGATCCAGCGCGCCTCCATGCAGGATGTGGAGGTGGAGACGCTGCCTGGCGTGATCCTGGGTCACAAGAATCTGCCGGTCAACGCCGCTGGCTGCTATGTGCCCGGCGGCAAATATCCGCTGCTGGCGTCGGCCCATATGTCGGTCATCACCGCCAAGGTGGCCGGCGTGCCGCGCGTCATCACCTGCGCGCCGCCCTTCCAGGGTCAGCCCGCCCGCGCCATCGTGGCGGCGCAGGCGATGGCCGGGGCCGACGCCATCTATGCGCTGGGCGGCATCCAGGCGATCGGCGCCATGGCGCTGGGAACACAGAGCATCGACCCGATCGACATATTGGTCGGGCCGGGCAACGCCTTCGTCGCCGAAGCCAAGCGGCAATTGTTCGGCCGCGTCGGCATCGACCTGTTCGCTGGCCCGACCGAGACGCTGGTCATCGCCGACGAGATCGGTTGCGACGCCGAACTGGCGGCGACCGATCTGTTGGGGCAGGCGGAGCATGGGCCGGACAGCCCGGCCGTGCTGCTCACTACATCGGAAAAGCTGGCGCGCGAGACGATACGGGAAATAGAGCGCCTGCTACTGATCCTGCCGACGGCGGACTATGCGCGCAAGGCATGGGACATTTATGGCGAAGTGATCGTGGCGGAAGATGATGCCGAGATGGTCCGTATTGCGGACGCGATCGCGTCTGAGCATGTTCAGGTGATGACCGCCGACCCGGACTATTTCCTGCAGAATATGACCAATTACGGCGCGCTGTTCCTGGGCGCGCGCACCAATGTCAGCTTCGGCGACAAGGTGATCGGCACCAACCATACGCTGCCCACCAAAAAATCGGCCCGCTATACCGGCGGGCTGTGGGTCGGCAAGTTCATCAAGACCTGCACCTATCAGAGGGTGCTGACGGACGAGGCCTCCGCGCTGATCGGGGAATATTGCAGCCGCCTGTGCGGGCTGGAGGGCTTTGCCGGTCATGGCGAGCAGGCCAATGTCCGCGTGCGCCGTTATGGCGGGCGCGACGTGCCTTATGCCGGCATGGCGGAACCGACCCCGGCGACGGCGGCATGAGCATGGATGCGCTTCCCACGACGCCGAGTTTCCGGCTGGATGGCAGGCGGGCGCTGGTGACGGGGGCGGGGCGGGGCATCGGCCTTGCCTGCGCCGCCGCGCTGGGGCAGGCGGGCGCGCATGTCACGCTGGCGGCGCGCAGCAGGAGCGAGATCGAGGCAGGCGCGCAGGCGATCCAGGCGGCGGGCGGACAGGCTGACACGCTGCTGATCGACGTCAATGATGTGGCGGGCACGGCGGCGGCGTTGGACGGCGTAGCGCCGTTCGACATATTGCTGAACAATGCTGGGACCAACCGGCCCAAGCCCTTCATCGAAGTCTCGGAAGACGATTATGATGCGGTGCTGGGCCTCAACCTGCGCGCCGCTTTCTTCGTGGCGCAATGTGTTGCGCGACGGATGATCAACGCGGGGCTGCGCGGGTCGATCATCCATATGGGGTCGCAGATGGGCCATGTCGGCGGTCCGCGCCGATCGCTCTATTGCGCGTCCAAATGGGGGCTGGAGGGATTGAGCAAGGCGATGGCGCTCGACCTCGCCCCCAATGGCATCCGTTCCAACACGGTCGCGCCTACCTTCATCGAAACCCCGATGACCAGGCCTTTTTTCGAGGACAAGGCGTTCCTGGCCGGCGTGTTGGAGAAGATCAAGCTGGGGCGGCTGGGCACAGTGGAGGATCTGATGGGCGTTGTGGTGTTTTTAGCCTCCGACGCGGCCGCATTGATGACCGGCACCAGCCTGGTCGTGGACGGCGGCTGGACTGCTGAATGAGCATCGGCCTTGGCTGACAGGTGGCGGGCCGCTATCGTGCTGCCATGGAGATGCACGACACCGCTCTGACATTGCACGGCTATTGGCGGTCGGGCACCAGCTATCGCACCCGGATCGCGCTCAATGCGAAGGGGTTGGCCTATCGCCAGGTGAGCCATGATCTGCGGACCGGCGAACAGCGTGCGCCCGATTATCTGGCGCTCAATCCGCAGGGGCTGGTGCCGGCGCTGGAGGCGCACGGGCAGCTTCTGACCCAATCCAGCGCGATCATCGAATGGCTCGACGAACGCTATCCCGATCCGCCGCTGTTGCCGGCCGAGATGGATGATCGGGCCATTGTCCGCGCCATGGCGATGATCGTCGCCTGCGATGTCCATCCGCTCAACAATGTGCGCGTGCTCAATCGCCTTCGCGATGAACTGAACGCCGGGCCGGATGCGCTGCGTGACTGGACCGGCCACTGGATCATGGCGGGTTTCGGCGCGCTCGAAGTGATGGTTGCGCGCCATGGCGGTCGCTTCTGCTTTGGCGACAGGCTGACGCTCGCGGACTGCCATATCGTTCCGCAACTCTATTCGGCAGAGCGGTTCGGCGTCGACCTCCATGCCTTCCCCCGCCTGGTCGAAACCGTCCGCCGCGTGCGCGAGGAGCCGTGTGTCGCCGCCGCCCATCCCGACAGGCAGGCCGACGCGGACTGAGCCGCCTCAAATGAATGTGATTGGTGGATCAGCCGCAATATGGCGTCAGTCCTGGCGCTGATCCTGCGCAATGTCCATCGGTGGAGTCAGCGGCGTGGGAAGGATGGTCGCCAGCACCGCGGCCAGGTCCGCCTGCCGGAACGGCTTGCCCAGACGCGGCAGGCTGGACGCCAGCCCGACGGCATCGGAATAGCCCGATACGATCAACACAGGCAGCATGGGGTCGATCAGCGCGATTTCCCGCGCCAGTTCGACACCGGTCATGTTCGGCATGATATGATCGGTGACCATGATGTCGATGCTGTCTGCCCGATTCAGACATGCGATCGCCTCCGCCCCGGAGCGGGCCTCCATTACCTGGAAGCCCAGATCCGTAAGCATATCCGCCGTGCTGGCGCGCACAATATCCTCGTCATCGACCAGCAGGGCGGTCCCTGTGAAGGCCGTCTGCCATGTCGGCGCATCGCGGGCCTCGATCGGGTTTCGCTCGCTCACCGGCAGCCACAGCGCGACGGCTGTCCCGTGTCCCGGCGCGCTGTCGATCGTCAGCGCGCCACCCAGTTGCAACGCCAGCCCATGGGCCATGGACAGGCCAAGGCCAGTCCCTTGCCCGACACCCTTGGTAGAGAAGAAAGGCTCGATTGCGCGCCGCCGCGTTTCGGCGTTCATGCCAACGCCCGTATCGGCCACGCGCAGGATGACATAACGCCCTGGCTTCACGCTATTCGCCACGGCGTCAGGCTGGTCGATATAATCCGCGGACAGGACGAATTCGCCGCCACGGGGCATCGCGTCGCGCGCATTGACCGCGAGGTTGAGCAGCGCCATTTCGACCTGATGCGCATCGGCAAGGGCAGAAGGCAGGTCGGTCGCCAGATCGAGCCGGACTTTGATCTGAGGCCCCAGCGTCGTACCGATCAGTTCCGCCATGCCGCGCACCAGTGAGCCCAAATCGACCGGTTCGGGTTTGAGCGGTTGGCGGCGAGCGAAGGCCAGCAATCGCTGGACCAGCGTCCGCGCCCGGTCGGCTGAATCCAGCGCGCCGGCGATCACCCGCTGTTCCCGTTCGCCGCCCACCTGTCGCCGGTGCAGCAGGTCGAGGCTGCCGATGATGGGGGTTAGCAGATTGTTGAAGTCATGCGCGACCCCGCCGGTCAGCTGGCCCATGGCTTCCAGCTTCTGCGACTGGCGCAACGCGTCCTGCGTCCGTACCAGTTCACGTGTCCGTTCTTCGACCAGATGCTCCAGCGTTGCGGCCGATGTCCGCAGCGCGTCTTCCATATGTTTACGATCGGTGATGTCGATCGATATGCCGGCCAGGCCTGTGGCGGCACCATCGGCCAGCCGGGCGGGCTGCGCGCGCACCGCGACCCAGCGTATCCCGCCATCGGGCGTCACCACGCGATATTCGACGTCATAGTCGCAACCGCTGTTCAGGCTGTCGCGGATCGCGGCGTTGACGCGGTCTCGATCTTCCGGGTGGATAGCCGCCTGCCAATCGGCATAGCTGAACGGCAGCGCCGGATCGCGGCCGAAATTGCGACGGCACAATGACGATGCGTCCAAAGCGCCAGTGGCGGTGTCGAACGTCCAGCTGCCCATACGCCCGGCCGCCAGGATCAGCGCACGATGCCGTTCGCTCTCCTCCATTTCATGGATCAGCCGGGCGTTTTCGATCGCGATGCCCGACAGGCGCGCCAGGCTTTCCAGCCGGTCGATCGTCGCCCGGTCATGCGCGCCCGGTTGCGACCAATAGGCACCCAGCGCTGCCACCGGCGCCGGCCTGCCGATCGGCGCCATGACCAGACTGCGGACGAACGTCGGGCGGTAGGCCTCCTGCGGCACCCGGTGGTCAGTCAATATGTCGGCGATAGCGATAGTCTGCCCATGGCGCATCGTCCAGCCCGACACGCAGCTATCGGCGGGGAATCGATAGCCTCTCCACAAGGGGCCGATGGCGTCCTCGGCCACATAATGACACAAATCGCCGTCCTTCAGCACGACGGCGATCCCCTCCGCGCCGATGGCGGACCGTGCCGTCCGGCGCAGCACATCGACAACCTCGCTCATGGATCGCGCCGCCGCCAGCCGCTCGCTCGCTTCGATCAGAAAGGATTGCGCGCTGGACGCATCCTGTTCCGCCGACGATGAGCCATGGGTCATATCTGCTCCGACAATCACATCCGCCTCCTAACAATGTATCGGGCGGAGGGCGACCCGCGACCATCATCGAACCGATGTTCCGCGTATCATCGCACGGCTGATGGGGCTGCGCATTGATACAGATTAGCTTTGCGCCGGTGGAGACCGCCATCACGGCGCGGCGGACAAAACAATCGCTTGGCGGATGGCTGAGACCGCTTTACGCGAACGTCCATGGCAATCGGAAAAACAGCTTTTGCGGGCAGCCCGCTGTCCCGCGCGTCGATCTGGGCCGCGATCGGCCTGGCGCTTGGTCTGGCCTTCTTCATCATCAGCGGCGCGGTCGCCTATCGCAACATACAAAGCCTGCGCGAGAGCGATGGGGCGATCCGCCACACCCACAGCGTATTGATGGCGCTGGACGAACTTCTGTCGGCTACCCAAGATGCCGAAACGGGGCAGCGCGGCTATCTCTTGACGGGCGCCCAAGCCTATCTGGAACCCTATGATAGTGCGGTGAAGAATTTGACCGGCCGGATGCAGGCGGTCGCCACGCTGACCCGCGACAATCCGACCCAGCAGGCCAATGTCGCCGCGCTGAAGCGGCATGTCGATGCCAAGCTGGCGGAATTGCGCGAAACCGTGGACCTGCGCCGGACCCAAGGCGTGGCGGCGGCGCTGGCCGTAGTGATGACCGACCGCGGCAAGGTGGAAATGGATGCGATCCGGGCGCAGTTGAACGGCATGGCGCAGGAAGAGCTGCGGCTGCGCCAGATCCGCATGGACGACATGGCGGCCGCGTCGCGCACCGCCATCATGACCGGCGTCATATCCAGCCTCATCGGCGCGGGCCTTACCATCGTCATCTTCATCCTCACACGGATCAGCACCCGCGCCCGCGCGCGCCAGCAATGGCTGCAGGCTGGTCAGCTCGGCTTGGCCAAAGCGATGGGCGGCGAAAAGTCGGTGGAGGAAGTGGGCGAAGCCATCCTTGGCTTCCTTGCCCGCTATCTCGGCTTCCAGGGCGGCGCGCTGTTCAAGGGGGAGGGGGGGCGTTTCCAGCGCGTCGCAACCCTCGGCATACCGGCTGATGCAGATGTGCCAGCCGGTTTTCTGGTCAAGGAAGGGCTGCTGGGGCAGGTCGCCGCCGAAGGCACGCCGCTCGTCTTGCAGGATATTCCCGATGGCTATCTGACGATCGGATCGGCGTTGGGCAGGGACCGGCCACGCCATCTGGTCCTCATCCCGACCAAGGCGGACGAGGTCGTCAATGCGGTGCTGGAACTGGGCTTTTTCCAGCAGATCAGCCCTGCGGTGCTCGAACTTATGGAGCAGGCGTCGCCAGCGATTGGCATAGCCCTGCGCTCCGCCCGCTTCCGCGCGCGGTTGCAGGATGCGCTGGAGGAAACCCAGCGCCAGTCGGGCGAGTTGCAGGCGCAGAGCGAGGAACTGCGCGTTTCGAATGAGGAACTGGAAGAACAGGGGCGTGCGCTCAGGGAATCCCAGGTCCGGCTGGAACAGCAGCAGGTCGAGCTGGAACAGACCAACAGCCAGTTGGAGGAGCAGGCCCAGACGCTGGAAAACCAGCGCGACGAACTGGAGCGCGCCACCGGCACCCTGCAGTTGAAGGCGCGCGAACTAGAGCAGGCAAGCCAGTATAAGTCCGATTTCCTCGCCAATATGTCGCACGAATTGCGCACGCCGCTCAATTCGCTCTTGATCCTGTCAAAGCTGCTGGGCGACAATCCTGAAGGTAACTTGTCGCACGATCAGGTCAAATTCGCGCGGACGATCGAGTCGTCGGGGAACGATCTGCTCACGCTCATAAACGACATTCTCGACCTGTCTAAGATCGAGGCGGGGCATATCCAGGTCCAGCCTGAAACCGTGCCGTTGCAGCGGCTGGTCGGCGATATCCGGCAAATGTTCCAGCCGGTCGCCGAAACGCGCAATCTGGCGTTTGAGATTGAGATCGCACCCGATTGCCCCCGCGCGATCGAGACGGACCGGATGCGGATCGAGCAGATCGTCAAGAATCTTTTGTCCAACGCTTTCAAATTCACCGAACAGGGGAGCATACGCCTGACCCTGGCCCCGATGGAGGGCGATCGCCTGGCGATCGCGGTCGCCGATACGGGGATCGGCATGTCGAAGGAGCAGCAGAGCCATATTTTCGAGGCGTTTCACCAGGCGGACGGTACGATCAGCCGGCGGTACGGCGGCACAGGCCTTGGTCTGTCCATCTCTCGCCAGCTCGCCCGCCTGCTCGGCGGCAGCATCAGCCTGGAGAGCAAGCCCGGCGAGGGCAGCCGCTTCACGCTGAGCGTGCCGCTGGTCTATGATCCGGCCACGGCAGGATCGCGTGCCGCGGCGCCCGCGGCCCCGGCAGCCCGCGCCGAACCCGTTCAGGCCGCGCCCGCCGCGCCAGCGCCCGCCCGACATGTCCCGGCCCAGCCCAAATGGATCGTCGAGGATGATCGCGCCTCGATCGCCGAAGGGCGCCGCCTGCTCCTCATCATCGAGGATGACGAAGTCTTCGCCTCTATCATATGTGAATTGTCGCGCGACCTGGGCTTCCAATGCATCATTGCCGGCACGGCGGAAGAAGCGGTGAAGCTGGCGCGGGAGTATAAGCCCAGCGCCGTCGTGCTGGACCTTGGCCTGCCCGACCAGTCTGGGCTGACCGTGCTGGACCGGCTCAAGCATGACGATGCGACGCGCCATATTCCCATCCATGTCGTGTCTGCGTCGGACCATAGCCAGGCCGCGATGTCGCTGGGCGCAGTCGGTTATCTGGTGAAGCCGGTGAAGCGCGAGCAACTGGCCGAAGTGCTGGAAAATCTGCACGCCAAGCTGGCGACGCGAGTCCGCCGCGTCCTCATCGTCGAGGATGATCCGGTCCAGCGCGATGCCGTCGCCCGGCTGCTGCTGACCGACGACGTTGAAACGGTCGGTGTCGGCACCGCGGCCGAATGTCTGGAGCAACTGCGCCAGCATACGTTCGACTGCATGGTGCTGGACCTGACCTTGCCTGATACGTCCGGCTTCGCCCTGCTGGAAACGCTGAGCGAGGAGGGGGATCATGGCTTCCCGCCGGTGATCGTCTATACCGGCCACGACCTGTCGCCCGACGACGAACAGCGCCTGCGCCGCTATTCCAGTTCGATCATCATCAAGGGCGCCAAGTCGCCCGAACGGCTGCTGGACGAAGTGTCGTTGTTCCTGCACCAGGTCGTGTCCGAACTGCCGCCCGAACAGCGCAAGATGATCCAGAAGGCCCGCAATCGCGATGCCGCGCTGGAAGGCCGCCGCATCCTCATTGTCGAGGATGACGTGCGCAACGTCTATTCGCTGACGAGCGTATTGGAACCGCGCGGCGCGGCGGTCCAGATCGCCCGCAATGGGCAGGAGGCGATCGATGCGCTGGCGGCGTCTGTGGACGATCCGGCTAAGGCTATCGACCTTGTTCTGATGGACGTGATGATGCCGGTGATGGACGGGTTGACCGCCACGCGCACGCTGCGCAGCGATCCGCGCTGGACCGGGCTGCCGATCCTGATGCTGACTGCCAAGGCGATGCCTGACGATCAGCAGCGTTGCCTGGAAGCCGGGGCCAACGACTATATGGCCAAACCCATCGACGTCGATAAATTGCTCTCGCTGGTGCGCGTGTGGATGCCGCGATAATGCAGGGCGAGGTGCCGGCGGGCGTCGAGGATATCGAAATCCAGCTGCTGCTGGAGGCGCTGTATCAACGCTATCATTATGACTTTCGGCATTATGCGCGCGCCTCGATCAAGCGCCGCCTACTGCAAGCGCGCACGCAATTGGGCTTCGCCAGCTTTTCCGCCATGCAGGACCATCTGCTGCACGATCCTGCTACCTTGCCGCGCCTGCTCAATTATCTGACCGTACAGGTCAGCGAGATGTTTCGCGATCCCGGCTATTTCCGCGCCTTGCGGGAAAAGGTGATCCCGCATCTGCGCACCTATCCCTCGCTCAAAGTCTGGGTCGCAGGGTGCAGCAATGGGGAAGAACTTTATTCGCTGTCCATCCTGTTCCGCGAGGAGGGGCTGGACCAGCGCACGCTGTTCTACGCGACCGATATCAACCCCAATGCGCTTCAGGCGGCCGAAGCGGGGATCTATCCACTCGACCAGATCCGCAAGTTCACGCAAAACCATCAGCAATCGGGCGCGCGGTCCTCGCTGTCCGATTATTATACGGCGGACTATGGTCGCGCCGTGTTCGACAAGAGCCTGCGGTCGCAGGTCGTCTTTTCCGATCACAGCCTGGTGACCGACGCGGTCTTTGCTGAAATGCATCTCATTTCGTGCCGCAACGTCCTCATCTATTTCGATCGGGATTTGCAGGACCGGGCGCTTGGCCTGTTTCGCGATTCGCTCGCGCGCAAGGGCTTTCTGGGCCTGGGATCGAAGGAGAGCCTGCGCTTTTCCCATCACGCGCCATCCTTCGCCGATTTCGTCCGGGAGGAAAAAATCTACCAGAGGCGGGAGCCATGAACGTGCAGCCGATCCAGGCGATCGCGATCGGCGCGTCGGCCGGTGCCGTCCAGGCATTGCTGCGGATATTGCCGGCGCTGCCCGCCGCCTATCCGCTGCCGGTGCTGATCGTCGTCCATGTGCCGCCGGACCGCAGCAATGCGCTGGTCGCCCTGTTCCAGTCCAAATGCCTGCTTCCGGTCCGGGAAGCGGAGGACAAGGAACCGATTGCGGCGAGCACGATCTATTTCGCGCCATCGGACTATCATCTGTTGGTGGAGGCCGACCGTTCGTTGGCCTTGTCCTGGGACGAGCCGGTGAACCACAGCCGCCCCGCGATCGACGTGCTGCTGCAAAGCGCGGCCGATGCCTATGGTCCGGCCCTCGCCGGTATCGTCCTGACCGGCGCCAATCATGACGGCGCGGCAGGACTGGCGGCGGTGGGCGACGCGGGCGGTTTCGCCATCGCGCAGGACCCTGCCGAAGCGCAGGTCGCGACCATGCCGGCGGCGGCGCTCGCCGCCTGTCCGTCGGCGCGAGCCATGACCATCGATGACATCATTTCCTATCTTCTGACACTGGCGACGACATGACGAGCGACACCCACCCCCTATATTGCCTGCTGGTCGACGACCTTGAGGAGAATCTGCTGGCGCTCGAAGCGCTGCTCAAGCGCGACGGCCTCATATGCCTGAAGGCCCGGTCGGGGGAGGAGGCGCTGGAACTGCTGCTGGTCCACGACGTCGCCCTGGCTTTGCTCGACGTTCAGATGCCAAGCATGGACGGGTTCGAGCTGGCCGAATATATGCGCGGCAACGAACGGTCCCGCCATGTTCCGATCATCTTCGTGACGGCGGGGAGCGCGGACCTGCAGCGGCGCTTTCGCGGCTATGAGGCAGGCGCGGTCGATTTCATCCAGAAGCCGATCGAAGCGGATATATTGCGCTCGAAGGCCGCGATCTTCTTCGACTTGTACGATCAGCGGCGGCAGATCCTGGCGCAGCGCGACGAACTGGCGACACTGGCCGATGCGCTCAAGGCGGCGGACCGGCGCAAGAATGAATTTCTCGCGATATTGGGCCATGAATTGCGCAATCCGATCGCAGCGCTGGACGCGGGCCTCCACCTGCTGGAGAAGCGCGAGGGCACCGACGCGGCGCGCGACATTCGGGGGCGGATGGGTCGCCATGTCCATCATCTGTCCCGCCTGATCGAGGATATCCTGGATATCGCGCGCATCGACCAAGGCAAGATTTCGCTCAAGACGCAGCGCATCCTGCTACAGGAAGTCGTCGCTTTCGCCGTGGAAACATGCCAGCCGACCATAGAGGCGGCGCAGCACCGGCTGGTCATCGATGTCACCGACGATCCCATCTGGCTCGACGCCGATTATGCCCGCGTCGTCCAGATCGTCAGCAATCTGCTCAACAATGCGGCCAAATATACGCCGCCGGGCGGCGATGTGCGCCTGACCGCACGCAGGGTCGATGGCTGGGCGGAAATAGAAGTGGCCGACACCGGCATCGGCATCGCGCCCGACATGCAGGCGCGGATTTTCGACCTGTTCGCGCAGGTGAAGCGGCCGACGGGCGAGGCGCAGGACGGCCTTGGCATTGGGCTGGCGCTCGTCCGGCAACTGGTGGCGCTGCACGGCGGCGCGCTGTCGCTCAAACATAGTGCGCCCGGTGAAGGCAGTATCTTCCTGGTCCGGCTGCCGACGGTGGAAGCGCTGGTGGCCTGATCCGCGCGCGCGGCTGCCGTCGTCGTTGCGGGCTGACGATGACAAGGCTGTGCGGATGTTACGCGCATGATCCATCGGCACATGTAACAGCGAGTTGGACAGCTGTACGCGATTGCCGCGATATGC